>NZ_JBVASZ010000013.1:0-133703 GCF_057814255.1 Paenibacillus sp. F024 | reverse complement strand
CCGTGCATTTGCCTCCGGCTTCCTTCAGATTCCGCCTCGCGACGGACACCCTTGCCCTTGGCTACGGTAGGCGCTCGCCAGCCCCCGTTCAGGACTTTCACCCTAAAGATGACGCCCATGCTGGGCGTACTACAAATATGCCGCCCGGTGCTCCGGGCGGCTTTTATTTCGATGGTTTCCTTTTCATTTGTATCGAATGAAAAAGTCGATTAAAAATTCACGGAACACCTCGGCAACCAACGGAAGCTTCTCACCTGAACGATGAATCAATCCAATGCTCCGGGTGACCTGCGGCTCAATAACCCGTACCTTGACCGGCTGAAGCTCGCTGATTTCCGTAAGCGCCATTTCCGGCAGCAAACTGACCCCCATGCCGGCAGCCACTAATCCGCGGATGGTGTCCGTCTCTTCTCCCTCAAAACCGATGCGCGGTAAAAAACCGGCCTTCGCGCATGCCTCCAGCACAATGGAACGCAGTGAATATTCCTCACTGAACATAACGAAGGAGTCCTCTTTCAGCTGTTCAAGCCGAATCGATTGATATTCTGAAAGGAGATGTCCCTGCGGTACAATCGCATACAGCTCCTCCCTTAGCAGCAGTTCACCGGCAACGTGACTATGCTTTTCGGGAAACGGTGAAATAAACGCCAAATCGATCTCGCCCTTCATTACGTCCCGGATCAGACTATTGTAAGTTCCCTGCCGCAGCCGAAACTTGACGTTCGGATGATTTTTTCGAAAATGAGCGATAACCGTCGGAAGCAAGTATATCCCCAGACTATGGGGGAAGCCTACGCGAATTTCCCCGTGCTCCGGATCCAAATATTCATGAATCTCATTCACAGCGCGTTCAAGGTCCGTAAGCACAGCTTCAATTCGGCTTAAGAAAAGCTTTCCCACTGCAGTAATCTGCAGGTTACGCCCTTTTTGAACGAAAAGCTGTACACCAAGCTCCTCCTCTAATTGACGGATTTGCCGACTGACCGCCGATTGGGCTACATGCAGTTCTTCGGCCGCTTGAGTCACATGCTGTTTACGCGCCACCTTTACAAAATACTGCAGCTGTCTGAGTTCCATGTTGTTTTCCTCCTGTACCCTGGCTTTAAAACATATTGTTATTGGACAAGTTCTCTTATTAAAGCTTATAATATATTTTGGTGGAATACCAATTATTCTTAATCCCCTGAAGGAGGACCATGTACATATGGCACAAGCGACACTGAAAGGCAACCCGATTACTTTGGTCGGAACGCAAGTCAAAGTTGGCGACAAAGCTCCTGACTTCACAGTGAACAAAAATTTGCTCGAAACCGCATCTCTGGCCGATTATGCAGGTAAAGTAAAGCTGATCAGCGTTGTTCCTTCCCTGGATACCGGCGTATGCGATGCGCAAACCCGCCGTTTCAATGAAGAAGCAGCAAAGCTTGGCGACAACGTAGTCGTGCTGACGATCAGTGTAGACCTCCCGTTCGCACAATCCCGCTGGTGCGGAGCAGCCGGAATCGATAAAGTGATTACTTTATCCGATTACAAAGCCCACTCTTTCGGTAAAAACTATGGCGTATTGATCGATGAGCTTCGCCTGCTGATGAGATCCATTTTCGTCATTGACGCTAACGACACGATCCAATACGTAGAGTACCTGAGCGAAATGACAGAACACCCGAATTATGAAGCAGCTATTGAAGCTGTCAAAAAATTGGTTTAATCCTTGATCGTAACAAGCAATTGTTCATAAAAAAACAGCGTGGTGCCAAAACAGGGCCCACGCTGTTTTTACGTTCAATTGTTTATTTTATAAGCGGCCAGCCGCTTGTCGATATGCTTATAAATATCGAGAATCGTACGATAATTGGAGCCGAGGTCCCCAAGGGATCCGCGGGATGCCGAATAAATATCAATAGCCGTTTTGAGCGGGTTAATTCCGAATAGTGTCAGCGTAATGTCCTGCGTTCTTCCTGTAATGGTTTTACGCTCCACTACAATTTCCCCTACGCTGCGTACTTCATGAAGAAGCTTATACCCGTTTAGCTTTTTTAACATGTTAACGATCTCATCCCAAGCCTGATCCATCGAGATTTTATAATAGCGGGTCTTTAAAGCCGGATCCTTCGCTTTCTCTCCTGTTGTCTCATGACTGCGAATGAGTCCGACTAAGGTTCGCTTTAACAAAGCATTCCCTCCTTAATGAAGTGCGATTACAATTAACACTATCCTTTATCATATCATTGATTCCTTTGGAGAGAAAGAGGGGAATTCACAAATCATTCATATTTATTACTTCTGCTGCATGATCGTTCGAATGACGGAGGTTGCGGCTCCAAGAGCGCAGCTGTCTTCACCGAGACTCGAATATCGGACTTGGATTTGAAATGAACGGACATAGGAGAAACGTGACGCAAGAACCTCCTGCACTTCATCATTTACCCATGGACTGTATTGACTCATGGCATTGCCTACCACGATCATTTGAGGGTTGAGCGCGTGCATCATATTCCCGATGCCGATGCCCAGATATTGCCCTGCCTCGCGGATGGCAGAAAGCACGGCGGGATCCTTTTCTCTTAACCTGTGTAAGATCCTGTCCGTGATCCCTGGCGCATATTCCAAATTCAGCTTGTCGGTTACCGCCCGCTCAGACGCATATTTTTCCCAGCAGCCCCGATTGCCGCAGGAGCAGGGTAACCCGCTCGCTTCAATCGTCATATGTCCTACCTCTCCGGCCAATCCCACGCTTCCGCGGAACAGTTCACCGCCCGATATAAACCCTGCTCCAATGCCGCCGGCAATACTTAAATACAGCATATCTCTGGTAAGGCTGTCCGCACCTGCTCCATACTCATGCTCTCCTAATGCGGCTAAATTCGCCTCATTATCAAGGATCACCGGCAGACCTAGCCTTGCTTCCAGCGCTTCTTTCCAGTCTAGCCCTTTCCAACCGGTATGGGGCATAAATACAATTCGCCCGGAAGGGTACTCCACAAAACCATGTACGCCTATACCTGCACCCACAAGCCCTAGCGGCGTCTTAGGAAGCGAAAGCCTTTCCTTTTCAATGACGGCTACAATTTGCTCGAACAGCTTGTCCGGATCAGGAAGCGAACCGTTCATGCCCGTTTCGAGAAAGTATGGGATAACCGATTTCCGTAAAATCGTCCCATGCATATCGGTAACGATCATCAGAATATTGGTCATCCGCAGATCCAAGCCGATCACGCATCCCGCATCACGGTTCAGCTCAAGCATCATTGGCTTGCGACCCCCGCTTGATTCTCCGATGCCGGTCTCTACCACCCAATGCTCGGCGATGAGCTCCTCTACCAATGCTGAAACCGTTGCCCTCGTCAGCTTGGTTGCTTTGGACAGATCCGCTCGGGATATTGGAGCTTGCCTGCGAATCAAATCCAACAGCGTGGTTTTGTTTAGCGCTTTAAGAAATGTACTATCACCAGAAACCTGTCTCTGCTTCAAATCCTTTCACCTTCCGTGCCGTGTCATATCGCTACCATTGTACCGCATAAAAATCGTTTTTTCATCTGCTGCAACCAGTATTAGCAGGATTTTATCATTAGTCTACGAATATATAATAGTATAATTTGTTTATTAGGTAAACAAAGTCGGGAAACCGATAAGCACAGCAATTTACAAATGGGGTGAGCACATTGAGTTATTATTTGGGGATCGACCTCGGTACTTCGGCGGTCAAATGTATTTTGGTGGACCATCACGGCGCCGTCAAGGGAAGTAGGAGCGTGGAATATCCTCTCCTGCAGCCACAGCCGGGCTGGGCGGAGCAGCAGCCTGAGGATTGGTGGAATGCTACAGCCGCATGTATCCGTTCACTGCTAACCGAGAACGGCATACCGGGAAGTGAGATCGCCGGGATCGGATTGTCCGGGCAAATGCATGGCTCGGTGTTTCTTGACGACGAGCTTCGCGCAGTACGTCCGGCCCTGTTGTGGTGTGACCAAAGAACAGAGGAGGAATGCCGTTGGATTGAACAAACCATCGGCAAAGAAAAACTGGCCGAGCTTACAGGCAACCAGGCGCTGACCGGCTTTACAGCACCTAAAGCCGTATGGCTCAGAAATCACGAACCGGACAATTACAAGCGAACAGCACACCTGATGCTGCCCAAAGATTATGTGCGTCTCCAATTGACCGGCGCTTTCGGCATGGACCTCGCCGACGCCAGCGGAACGCTGCTGTTGAACGTGGCTGAGCGTCGATGGTCAACCGAGGTGCTCCAATGTCTTGACCTACCCCAGGAATGGCTGCCTCCACTCTACGAGAGCAATGAGGTGGCAGGGCATGTTCAGCCCGGTGCTGCACAAGCAGCAGGTCTTATCCCAGGTATACCGGTGGTTGCAGGGGGCGGCGACCAGTCCTGCGGCGCTGTCGGTGTCGGGGTAGTGACAAGCGGTATTGCTTCTGTTGCCCTTGGCACATCCGGCGTCGTCTTCGTCCATGACGATGCTTATCTGGCCGATTCAAAGTGCCGTCTTCACACCTTCTGCCACGGAGTGCCTGGAAAGTGGCATCGCATGGGGGTTATGCTCTCCGCAGGCGGATCGTTCCAATGGTGGAAAAACCATTTCGCCCGTGAGGAACTCGAGAAAGCCCAGTTGGAAGGACGGGACGTATATGAAATTTTGACTGCGCTTGCACAAACCGCTCCTCCCGGAAGCGAAGGACTGCTCTTCATGCCCTACTTAACCGGCGAACGAACCCCTTATCCCGACGCCAAAGCACGCGGAGGCTTCGTTGGCCTCAACCTGCGTCATTCCAAGGCTCATCTTACCCGTGCGATTATGGAAGGCATCAGCTTCGGCTTGCGCGACTCCATGGAACTGATCAAGGCGTCCGGAATTGAAATCAAGGAGCTTCGCTTGAATGGGGGCGGGGCCAGAAGCCGTTTCTGGAGGCAGATGATTGCGGATATTTTCGGCTTGCCCGTCGTTACAGTGAATTCTACGGACGGTCCGGCTTATGGCGCTGCGCTTATGGCTGCTTCCGGAGTCCTTGGCCGCGATATCCCGTCATTATGTGAAGAATGGATTCGCACGGAGGAACGCGTGGAGCCGAATGCCTCAAACCGACAGCGCTACGATGCCTATTACGAAATATACCGTTCTTTGTACGTTACACTGGAGCAGACCATGCACCAATTAACGGATTTGGCCGCTCGGCCCTGAACGAACAAAACCCGGCATCCCACGATGCCGGGTTTGTTTGACATTCAAACCTCATTAAAACGTTGATTGCTTCGCGCCTTCCCAGTCTTTCAGGAACCGCTCGATACCTGCATCCGTCAACGGGTGCTTGGCCATCTGTTGAATGACCTTGTAAGGTACGGTCGCGATATCCGCGCCGAGCATAGCCGCATCGATGACATGCGTTGTCGTACGAACGCTGGCTGTAATGATTTCCGAAGAGATATTATGTACTTTAAAGATCTGGCTGATCTCCTTAATCAGATTCATGCCGATCTGATTGATATCGTCCAAGCGTCCAACAAACGGCGAAACGTAGGTTGCCCCAGCGCGTGCCGCCAACAAGGCTTGTGGAGAGCTGAAGATGAGCGTAACGTTGGTTTTGATCCCAAGTTCACTGAAACGCTTAGTGGCTTTTAAGCCCTCTTCCGTCATTGGCACTTTAACAACAATGCTATCCCCAAGTGCAGCAAGCTTTTTGCCCTGCTCCACCATTTCATCGGCTTGTAGACTGATCACTTCCGCGCTGATCGGGAGATTGCCAACGATGGAGATAATTTCTTTAACCGTCTCAAAGAAATCTCTGCCTTCTTTAGCAATAAGCGAAGGATTCGTTGTTACACCGGCAATGACGCCAAGCTCATGAGCTTTACGAATCTCTTCCACATTAGCGGTATCAATAAACAGCTTCATCTCCAAAAAATCCTCTCTTTATTTGTTTTTACGCTTCCAAAAAGCGCATAAAAAAACCCGCAATGCCGTCCGATTTTCTTGTTTCAAACCCGCTCTCGCAGGTGGGTGTCCGCAGAATCGGTTTTGAAGTCCCTTTTCGAGGGCAGGTCAGCCGCGATTCTATGTAGGTCTCCCTAGAAACAGTCATTGGTTCAAAACAACTAAAACCGAAACGCACATCGCAGGATTTTGTTGTAGTCCTATTATAGTGCACTTCAAACAGAAAGTAAACCTTCAGAAACTCTATCTTAGTGGAATCCCTGGGATATTATGGTCTTTCCTGCTTGTCTTGATAATTTCCTTTCTCCATGCTCCCGGGATCAGACTGCCTCCGGTCTTTCTCCATACCGGTATCGGATATGATATTCGTTTCCCGCGCTTGTCGTTGAGCCTCTTCCGCTTCTTTATCGGCCAATTCCTGCTGTTTTTCCTGCAGCTTGCCGAAAATCAAGTTAAAATGCCAGAAGGACACGATTGCGATTAAACTCCCTATAAAAAACGGGATCAAAAATGTGAACATGGTAAAGCTGACGTACAGGATCATTCCGTTCAGCACAATCATCGACAAGGAACGGATCGGATTGCCGATCGTTATGAGAAGAGAATTCTTTATAATCTGAAGCAATTTCATATGCAAATGGGTCAAAATAGAGAAAAAATGAAACAACGAAATGATCAAAATCATCGTGAGCGATAAGACTAGGAAACGTAAAACGCCGAAGGTTCCCATCTGATTGCCGTAAAACCGAAAGTTTGTATACAGGATCACACCAATTAGTATATAAATGAAACCGCCGAGCATGCTTTGGAGGAAGTTTTCTTTGTAACTGCGGAAAAAGGTTTTAAGCAACGGCACATCCTCTTCGCCTGTCAGCCACTTTCGAGCCACCGCAAACATAGCTGCTGTCGAAGGGAATATCGTAAAGGGCGAAACGATCGCCATGAGAAAAAGCGTTTGTACTAATTGATCGGCAGTCTGCGACTGCAGAAGGATAAGTCCTAGCAAAAAGAAAGGGATCGCGCATATCACCCAAAGGATATTGATGACTGAAAGACGCATAACCCATTCGGAGATGCGGTAAAATCCGCCCATAATTCCACGAAATTCCAAAATCAAACCCTCCTTCTTCATACATCCCTTATTATAGCTTAATTCCGGCCATCAAGATAGCATCCATACCGAATAGGACTTTGAACATAGGATTTCTGAACATGTGGTCAAGATCCGGAATGTGCAAAAAAAAAAAAGCAAGCACGCCAACGTGCAGCGCGCTTGCTTACATCCCTTATACCAAACTTCCTTCGTTAGAGCGGTTGGAAGGACGGGAATATCCGCCTCTTTGATCGCGGCCTTCCGAACGCCCGCGGTAATCGCGGTTTTCGCGGTAGCCTCCATCCTCACGGCGTCCGCGTCCATTCCGGTCGCGGTCGTAAGGTCTGTCGTTGCGGCGTGCACCGCCGGCCGTACCGTAAGGACCTGACGGCTTGCGGCCATGGCTGCGTACATCCGGTCTTCTCTTCTTGGCGCGAATCGGATCCTCCGGAGTAAGCTCGATAGCTACGTCCTTCTTCTCTCCGGTCAACAGCTTTAAAGCTGCCGCAAGCAGATGCACGGAATCGTGCTGCTCCAATAGGGAAATCGCAAGGCCTTTGTATTCATTGTGTTCTTCCTGCTGCAGCACTTCGAGCACGCGCTCAGCCGTCAATTTTTGTTTACCTTCGATCGCTTCAGCCAAGCTCGGTACCGGCTTGCGGGTAATACGGTGACGCGTGATCTTCTCAATGAAGTACAGATGGTCGATCTCACGCGGAGTAACGAAGGTATAGGCAACGCCTTCCTTGCCCGCACGTCCGGTACGGCCGATACGGTGAACATAGCTTTCCGGATCCTGTGGAAGGTCAAAGTTGATAACATGCGTTACGCCGGATACGTCCAAGCCGCGTGCCGCTACATCTGTTGCGACCAGAACGTCGATGCTGCCGTCACGGAACTTACGCATAACGTTGTCACGCTGGTTCTGGGACAAATCGCCGTGCAGACCTTCTGCCGTATATCCGCGCTTCTGCAGGGCTTCGGAGAGTTCATCGACACGACGCTTCGTCCGGCCGAAAATGATCGCGAGCTCTGGAGCTTCCATGTCCAGCAAGCGGCAAAGCGCTTCGAATTTCTGGCGCTCATGCACCTCGATATATGCCTGATCGATCAGTGGGGCGCTGACTTGCTTCGGAATAACCGATACGTGTTCAGGGTTCTTGAGGAACTGATCGGCCAGCTTACGAATATTGGTCGGCATGGTTGCAGAGAACAGCATCGTGTTGCGCTCTTCCGGAACCAACTTGAGAATCGATTGGATGTCATCCATGAAGCCCATGTCGAGCATCTCATCGGCCTCGTCAAGGATGACGGTTTGCACATCGTCAAGCTTAATGGTCTTGCGGTTAATATGATCAAGCAAGCGTCCCGGCGTACCGATGATAATTTGCGGCTTTTTGCGCAGTGCGCGGATCTGCTTGACGATATCCTGACCGCCGTAAATAGGTAGTGAGCGAATGCCCTTGAAGCGTCCCAGCTTCTCGATTTCTTCCGCTACCTGAATGGCAAGCTCACGTGTAGGGCACATGATGAGCGCTACGATCCGGTCTTCCTTTACATCGATTTTGTTCACGAGCGGAATACCGAATGCAGCGGTTTTTCCTGTTCCCGTTTGAGCTTGGCCAATCAGGTCACGGCCTTCCATGGCTACTGGAATGGCTTTCTCTTGAATCGGTGTCGACTCCTCAAAGCCCATTTCCGTAATGGCACGCAGCACCTTTGGCTCTAAGCCGAATTCACTAAATGTTTTCAAAAATTTCATTCTCCTTTTTACTAGGGTTCATGTATTTGTCTATACCCTTAAGTGCGACTCCTATCTTTGCTTTATTTATCTCTTCATGAAACACTTTCCAAGCGTGTCAGAAATGAACAGTTAACGCCGTACTTAAGAATATCTTTAGTATTATACCACATCCCTTATCCATATACCAGAAAACTTCAAATTGAAACCCAAAAACATCGAGTATCGTATATAATAGAGATATCGATGCTCAAGCCTTCCTGTTAAACCGTAAAAGGAGCGAGACAACCATGTCCATATGGAAAAGAGTAGGTTCGATCATAAAAAGCAGCAAGCCGCAGCCGGAAGTTAAGCCTTCCAACCCTTTCGAGGATACCCAAGTAGGCGATATTGTAAACGTCGATTTAGAGGAATATGTCGTATCCGGTAAAGCCGTCTATTTTGACAGAGGATTCCCGCCGCACCGGTTTGCCTATTATTTACAGAACGGCAAGCATATTTCCTGTCTTCTCGTGGAAAAGGGACGAACCTATGAATGCTTTTTGTGCGAATTCGTGGAAGGATCGCTGGACGATCCGAACGACGTTCCGACCCAGCTGGATCTCGGTGGCGACTCCCTCTTTGAATTGGAGCATCATCGCAGCGATACGATAAGGACGGAAGGCCATACGGATTTTCGCGCCAATGATCAGGTGCTGTTCTGGCGTTATTTCGGTACGGGGGAGCGCTATTTCTTTCTCCAATGGCAGGACGGCAAATACGTTGCCATGGAAGGTATGCCTACCCCTGGCAGCCAAATTCAGTTTTTAAAGGGCTCAAAGTAACCGGGCGGAAGCTGTCTTTATGAAGAAGTTTCACGCAGGAGGTAACAGAACATGATGAGCAGAATGTCCAAATGGATTGCCGTTGTATTGGTCTTTGCACTGCTGGCCGGATGCGGCGATGCAA
Source organism: Paenibacillus sp. F024 (assembly GCF_057814255.1). Taxonomy (NCBI): domain Bacteria; kingdom Bacillati; phylum Bacillota; class Bacilli; order Caryophanales; family Paenibacillaceae; genus Paenibacillus; species Paenibacillus sp. F024. The sequence goes on along the minus strand of NZ_JBVASZ010000013.1, from coordinate 123,976 downwards.
GCAATTATATAAAAGAAAATTATTCTTTGATCGATGTCGAGGGGCAAGGAAAGAGCACCGCTAAAATTTATTCTGTCACAGGCAAGGACGTTCCGACGGTTGTTAAAGAGCTGTCGGATAATGAAACACCTTCCGAAATCAGTAAAGAAGATGCGGACCAGATGTTTTTAGTCTACGATAACAAGATCATCAACGTACAAAAAGATCCGGAGAACGAAAATACGACGCTGGTTCAAGTGGATTCCATACAGTATGCGAAAGAACATTACGATTCTTCCTTTCTCCAGGGTTATGTAACCGCCGCCCTGCTGCAGTCGCTGTTCGGCGGAGGCTGGACCGGCGGGAGCGGCAGCGGCGGCTACAGAGGCTACACCTCTACCCGGCGATATGAAGATTATGGCAGCAAGCGCCAAAGCGCTCCCGCCCCTTCATCAACAACGACGCCTGCCCCATCAACCACCGAGCGTAAAGGCACCTTCACCACCACCCCGTCGAAATCGTCTTCGGCAAGCAGCAGCCAGTCGATCAGACGTAACGACGGTTCGACGAAAAATTATAAAACGCCGTCCCGAAGCACCGGATCAAAACCGAGCACAAGCAGCCGCTCCGGTTCCTTTAAGCGAAGATAATCAGGCTGACCCAAAAAACAAGCTTTCCGTTCATTACGGAAGGCCTGTTTCTTTTTGGGATATACTACATTATGAACGAAAGGAGGTGTGCTAATGCCCTTTTTCCAGCGATCCCTTATGGGCTCCGTGCTCATCTGTATTCTCGCTTCCGCATTCATCGCCGCCAGCTTTAATCTGTTCCTGATCCCCCATCAGCTGCTTAGCGGCGGAATTTCCGGTATATCCATGATTGTGGGCTATTTTACAGGGCTCCATATTTCCCTTTTGTATTTTGTATTTAATCTGCCTATGCTAATTTGGGGTCTGCTTACCATTGGCCGCAAATATATTGTCCTCAGCGTGATTTCGGTCATCCTGACCACGTGGTTCATGCACATCATTCCGGTTGCCCAGGTGAGTTCAGATTTAATTATGTCTTCGGTTACCGGAGGCGTTCTGATCGGTTTAGGTTCAGGCTTATCCATGTGGGCGGGCGGATCCACCGGCGGTTTCGATATTTTGGGCTCCATCCTGACGCGCAAACGCGATTTTCCGCTGGGAACCTTTCTGTTTGGACTTAACGGCCTGGTCATCCTGGCTCTAGGTTATTTCAAGAACGCTTGGGACCTTGCCCTTTATTCCATGCTATGCATCTTTATCACGGGTAAAATGATCGATACGATCCATATCCGTCATCTGAAAGTAACAGTGTTTATCGTAACCCGCAAAAAGGAGCTGCTCCTCAAAAAAATGCAAAAGCTTCATCGGGGGGTTACCGTCATCAATACCGAAGGATCATATACAAAGGATCCTCAACATATGCTTATGACGGTAACCACCCGTTATGAGCTGTATGATCTTCAAAGCCTGATCCGACAATGGGATCCGCAAGCGTTCGTGAATATTACGGAAACGGTAAGTGTCATGGGGCTTTTCCGCCGATAGCCCCGGACTTGTTCAATTCTTAGCTGCTGTAAAGCAAATACCGTATACATAAACCGAGATTTTTTATTATGAATATGTTATAATATAAATGTAATTTCATATCTTTTCACCGGCCTTACCTGTATTGCTCGTAAGTCGCACTTGATCTCCTCAACACTAGATGATGACGGGAAGGGTGAAGCTTGTGGAAACAGTAAAGTTGGCGACCATTGTTATGAAATTCACTCCTGATTTGTATCCTACCTTAAAGAAACAAGAGCTTGAATCGGAGATTGTCCTGCGTAACGGTCTGGCCGCGCTTGAACCGGAGGATGCAGTGGAAATTATTCAATACAGTATTTCTGAACATCAAAAGGACGCCTATCTTCATTAAGATAGGCGTTTTATCATTTAAAGCGCAAAAATTGTTGTCTTTTCGTAATAATTGATTGCTTCTGCCGGGTCTGTATTCGTGGTATGCTATAGTCAGGAAAAATGATTTCGGAGGTGTATACCATGGGAGCTTTGTCACCCATGCATATCCTGCTCATTGTTATCGTCGCCTTGCTCCTGTTCGGTCCGAACAAGCTTCCGGAGCTCGGACGAAGTTTCGGACGCATGCTTCGAGAGTTTAAAGACGCAACAAACGGCAATAGCGGCGAAGCCATCAACAATGTGGAGCCGGCCAAAAAAGAACTGACCTCTTCCAACGAAAAACCATCCGCTAACTAAGCCGGATGGTTTTTTTTGCGATAATAAGCATGTGTCCCCAACAGCAGAATCGCAGCTATACAGGTCATTCCTGCTCCGAACATATACATATTCGCCCCGCTCCATTCATCCTTGATCCACCCTCCGACAAATCCTCCGGTTATGCCGGCCAAGCCCAGAAATACCATGGACAGCATGGACTGTCCTGTGGATTGCAGCTCAGGGGGCACCAGCCGAACCGCATACTGTACGGCTACAATCCAGAAAGCGGCAAAGGTGATCGAGTGCGTCACCTGAAGGAACATCAGCACGAACGGATCTGTAATCCAGCCGTAGGCCAGCCAACGGATCGTGTAAAGCACGCCCACAATCCCAAGAAGCGCCAGCTCATGAAACTTGTGCATATACCGGCTTAACAGCGCGAACGTGGGAATTTCGCTGCAGGCGGCCAGGGCCCATGCCCAGCCCGCCATCGTATTCGTAGCGCCCAAGTCCTTGAGGTACAGCACGAACATAACGTCATTCATCCGGTGCGGAACGGTCAGCAAAAACACGAGAAACAAAAACCATAGAAAATGTCTGTTACGAAACATGCTGGTGAAGGAACGAAGCGTCACCCTGGGAGCCGAGCTTCGTTCATCCTTCAAGAAGAGCAAAAGCGTGAACGGCAGGATCCATATGCTCCAGTACAGGTAGGGAATGTTCTGAAGACCGCCCAGCCCCTGCAAAATGAAACCGCTTGATAAGGCCAATAAAGTAAATCCGATGGAGCCGAACAATCGGATGGAGCCATAGCTGGCCCCCGCCTGTACCGCAGATTTTATCGTTATCGTATCTAACAACGGAACCGACGAAAGCATAAAAAAATACAGCAGCAGCATAAACAACAAAGCAAACGAATAGCTGGTTGTCGTAAATATGCCGATGCTCGACAGCAGGGTCATCCCCCAAAGACCGAAAATGATCAGCTTCAGTGTCTGATAGCGGTCGCTTAAATAACCCCACATCGGTTGGGCGAAGATGGTGACGAAGGGTCCGATCATCATAAGCAGCCCGATCTGGGAAGAGGTGTATCCTCTGCCCTCAAAGTAAATAGGCAGAAACGGCATAAGCACCGCGCTTGTTGCATAATATGAAAAATTAAGCCCCCGCAGCGTCCACAATTGTTTCTTCATCCGATATCGGTCCTTTTTTCACTCGATTATTTTTCGCTGGATGATCCTATAAATCGACAAAATGCGTCAAAACGCTCTATCGGACTACCTGCTATTCTATTATAATATCAGAAGGAACCGCAGATCCATAGAATAACTGCCAAGGAGAGACAAGAAAAATGGAATTATTGTTGACCGCACTCCTACTCGCCTGGGGAGGTGTCAGCGCCGATCATCCGAATGTGACGTTCGAGCAGCTGGCGCAAGCATCTCTTGACTCAAAGAATGCCGTTGTACAGCAGACAACGCCAAACGGCAGCCCCGAAGACCGGTTAAGACCGGTGAACAAGCAGGACCCGCAGCAAGACGCTCCCAAGGTAAAAGGAGTATATGCAACCGCCCACAGCGCAGGCGGTTCCCGGTTAAATTCACTGCTGGAGCTGATGGATCACACGGAGCTCAATGCTATGGTTATCGATGTAAAGGACGATTGGGGTTACATTACATACGATACCGGTAACCCGGAGCTCTTGGCCATGGACACAACCCAGAAAATTATTCGCAACATGCCTGCACTTATGAATACGCTGAAGGAGCATGAAATATATCCCATTGCCCGTATCGTCGTTTTTAAAGACACCGTATTAGCCAAAAAGCGGCCTGAACTTTCATTTGTCAATCCGGACGGCACGGTTTGGGGGAACAGCAAAAACCCCCCGGACAGCTTTGTTAACCCTTACAAAAAAGAAATTTGGGACTACAACATCGCCATCGCCAAGGAAGCGGCCAAAGCCGGCTTCAAAGAAATTCAGTTTGATTACGTGAGATTTCCCGAAGGCTTCGAAAAACGTGCCGATGCCTTGAAATACGATAAAGACGAACGAACCCGTATCGATGCCGTGGCCGAATTCGTGAAGTATGCCAGAGAACAGCTCAACCCGTTAGGCGTTCGCGTATCGGTAGATATATTCGGCTACGCCGCATCTGTACCTGCAGCCGAAGGCATCGGACAAGATTTTCAGAAAATATCGGAGAATGTCGATGTCATTTGCCCGATGATCTATCCAAGCCACTATTCTGCCGGCTGGTTTGGCGCCAAAGTGCCCGATGCGCAGCCTTATGTAACCATTAACGGAGCGACGAAGGATACGTTAACAAAGCTGGATCCTCTTTACGGCTTGAAGCCGGTGGTTCGGCCCTGGATTCAGGATTTCACCGCATCCTGGGTTCCCGGACATATCCGCTACGGCAAGAATGAAGTGGAAGAACAAATCCGTGCGCTAAAGGATAATGGCATTGAAGAGTTCCTTCTGTGGAACGCTGTGAACACTTATACGCCAGGTGTAGATTACAAATAAAAAAGCAGGCCCGACTTCGTATATACAGCGAATCGGGCCTTTATTATTTTAGTGAAGGCTACCCGCTGGCCGCCCCGCTCCTGCCGATATCAGGAATTTGCCAATCGATCAGCGCCCTGCCGATGCTTTGAAGAAATGCATTGGCCTTTGAATACGGACGACTGCCGAAAAAACCGCGGTGCGAGGATAATGGACTCGGATGTACCGAACGCAGGATGCAGTGCCGCTTCTCCTGGATCAGCTCCATTTTCTTTTGGGCATGGCTTCCCCAAAGAATGAAGACCACCGGCTCCTCCCTTTCGTTCAGAAGGCGAATCACCTGATCCGTGAACGATTCCCAGCCTTTGCCTTTATGCGAATTGGCCTCTCCGGCCCGCACAGTCAGAACGGTGTTGAGAAGCAGTACTCCCTGCTCTGCCCAACGAACCAAATAACCGTTATCCGGAATCGGGCAGCCCAAATCGCTCTGCAGCTCCTTGAACATGTTCTGCAGCGAAGGCGGAGCGGGAACGCCCGGTTTGACAGAGAAGCTGAGGCCGTGGGCCTGTCCGGGTCCGTGGTAAGGGTCTTGTCCCAATATGACGACCTTCGTATCTGCGTATGATGTATAATGAAGCGCATTAAAGATGTCGTACATGCTCGGATACACCGTATGTACTGCATATTCCTCTTTTAAAAAATGCTTCAGCCTGATGTAGTACGGCTTTTGAAACTCGTTTTCAAGCAAGTCCGCCCAATCGTTTTTCAGTATGATGCCCACGAGCTTACACCTCCTTTGATTTGCCTATCCGATCTCTCCATCCTACCGAATGCATCCGTGATTGGCAAGCCGATATGAACCCCTGAGCGCATGGACTTTCCTTGCCATCCTTCACCGCTATCCGCTACAATGAGGCTGACTGCTATACCTCTTTAATGGATACAGCAATGATGGGGAGTGATTCTTATGCTGGCTGAAGGTACGATAGCTCCGTCTTTTACGGCGGATAGCACCCAAGGTGAGATTCGATTTGATGACATAGTAGGCAAGCGTCCGATCGTTCTTATTTTTTATCCGAAGGACCAGACGCCCATATGTACAAGACAGCTGTGTGCTGTAAGGGATTCCAAAGAGCAGTACGCTAAATATGACGCGCTGGTGCTCGGGATCAACCCGGGCTCCCTCGAAGAGCACCAACGCTTCGCCAACAAGTTTATGTACGACTTTCCGCTGATTACCGATACGGGAGAAGCCATTCAAAAGCTGTACGACGTCGGACATTCCCTGTTTGGTCTTCTCGGTCAACAGCGCCTCGTCTATGTCATCGGCCGCAATGGAACCATTGTGTATGCCAAAAAAGGCAACCGCCCTACCTCCGAAATCTTGAAGGCCCTGGAGGGGCAGCAATAACCGTTGAAAAAAATAGGCATTCCCTTTCCTTCATATGGGAGAGAGAATGCTTATTTTGTCTTCCTCACATTACTGGGACAATCGTTTGGACAGTTCATAAAGCTCCATATTGAATTCCTTCTTGGAGTTAACAACTTGATCGATATCGGTTACCGTCAGCTCTCCCTTAATGATGCCGCACGCTTTGCCTGAGACACCCTCAAGCAGCTTGCGAACCGCAAAATCGCCAAGGTTCCCCGCCAAAATCCGGTCGTTATGCGTCGGCGTACCGCCCCGCTGTATATGACCGAGTACGGTTACACGCGGTTCGATGCCGTTGCGCTTTGTTATTTCCGCGGCAATATCTTCCCCTTTGCCCACACCTTCGGCAACGATAATGATACTGTGGCGCTTGCCCATTTTGAAATTTTCGGACATCCGGTTCGCAATCTCATCGAGATCATACGAAACCTCCGGAACCAGAATGGTCTCCGCTCCGCTGGCAAGACCCGAATACAATGCGATATCTCCGCAATGGCGGCCCATGACTTCAACGACGGAAGAACGTTCGTGGGAGCTCATCGTATCGCGAATTTTATTGATGGCGTCCACTACAATGCTGACGGCTGTATCGAAGCCGATCGTAAAATCAGTGAAGGGAATGTCGTTATCGATCGTGCCCGGCAAGCCCATCGTTTTGATTCCGAGCTTGCTCAGCTTGTTTGCACCCTGGTAGGAGCCGTCCCCGCCGATAACAACCAGACCGTCGATTCCCCGCTTGCGCAGGTTATCCGCGCCCAGCTGCTGCCCTTCGGGCGTCAGAAATTCCTTGCAGCGGGCCGTCTGCAGAATCGTACCCCCGCGTTGAATAATATCGCCCACGCTGCGCAGGTCCATTTCGCGGATATCGTCGTTAATCAGTCCGGCATAACCGCGCTGAACGGCAAATACCTCCAGACCGTGGTACAAGCCGCTGCGAACCACCGCGCGAACGGCAGCGTTCATCCCCTGCGAATCCCCGCCGCTTGTAAGTACTGCAATTTTTTTAACCGACATGATGATTCCTCCTTGATGATCTAACACATCCATAATTATCGTTGTAATGACGAAGTTTTGCGAATCCAAATGCTGTTAATGAGGAAAAACATCCGCATCAGCGGGCTGTCCTTCATCAATTGCCGGGATACCAGCTTGACCTGCCGCTGTTTTCTAACCTTTGGATCGGACAAATAAAGCGCGAGCAGCCCTTCAATAATCATCCGGTGAAATGCGGCATGCTCCAGCCGCTCCGATGTGCGTTTGGCCTCCGTCACGATCAGAGCAATCCGCTCAACAGCCCGGTCCCGATGATCATAATAGCTGCAAAAATTAAGATCCCCGCCTACCACGTCTTCTTCCTGATCGATCAAATAATCAAGCAGTATATGCAATCCGCAAATATAAGGAAAATAAGCGGAATGAATGCTCCGCACGGTTTGCGGACGAAGTCCGGGTTCGGATGCCGCCAGAAACAGCATAAATACGCCGAGCGTGGATCCCGTCGCAGCGGCAAATTCATTCCATTCGATAGAAGGGCATCGTTCCCGGTGCAGCTCCCACCAGGTCAGCAGCGCTTCCTCCCGCAAAGGCTTGGCCATATGCTTGTACACCTGCAGATCGCAATACAGGCCGACAAGCTCTCGAACCGAAGCTGCCGCCGGGGCAAAGGACGGAAGCAGTCGAACGCTGGCCTGGCATGTTTTGACAAGCTCATTGAGGTAATCCCGGTCTTCCTTCTCCTTGTGAAATTCGTAATAATCATGCAGCGGCGCGGAAGGATCCACCGCATCCAGCATCGATTGGTGAAGCCGCCGGAAATCGGCCGGATCAAGCGACGTGCTCCGGTCGCATAAATTATCCAAATAGTCGCTGATCGTTTGAAAAGCGACGATGAGCGGAATCAGGATATGCCGCATCGACAAATTCGCCGCGGCATATACAGCCCCGCCTTCACAATGGAACCGCTTTGCGGTTAAACTGTCTATGGCCTGCTTGCGCAGCTCCGCATCCGGGATCTCCTCCGCCTTGGAACGCCAATGATCCATCTGTTCCCGGACAGCAGGAAGAACATAGCGGTATACGCGAAGCATCAGCTGAAGCGGTTTTTGGGGGACTTGAGAACTGCGGTTCAAGAAAATCAGAATAACTCCCTTTCTCCGCCACTGCATGCATGACCATACTGGAGGAGCTTGCGCATCTCGATCCATTGGATATGCTTCAGAAGCACATCTCCCCGCTCGTCATTCGCCTTTGTGACTTGATACTCCACCAAATCCGTGAACTGAACCGGATCGTACCCGGTCCCGAATGAGAATTTTTCAAGCTGCTGCCTGAACGCTGCGCTTCGGATGTCCTCAAAACCCGCTTGCCTCATATATGCAAATGCTTCTTTAGCCACATCATCCGATACCGGATGAGCGCCCGCCATGCGAAACCAATATTTCGCATTGCCGTAATCTCCCTCCATACGGTGCATGATCGCATGCCAGTAGCTTCCGGTCGGTGTGTCGACATCCTGGGAAATGGCGTGTGACGGATCCAAGCTCTCGTTAAACAAATGCAAGCCCGCTTTGACGGTAAGCGCGTAGGATCGGCGTTCACCCTCGAATCCGTCCACGGAGAGCTTCGCGATCTTGATATCCGTCAAATCGTCCAGCTCCTCTGTCGGATAAAGCGAAGGCTTGTGCGTCGTCAGCTTCGCAGCAAGCTTGTATAAGCTTTCGGTCCAGCTCAAGCTTCCTACCTCCTCTAGCAAAAAGCGAATGGAATTTATTAGTGATGAGCTGCTCCCACGGACATGTCCTGATGAACCCGAAACCATAGATGAAGCTCATTGATCGTACTGGCCAGCTCTGCAATTTCACTGTTTAAGCGGCAGGAAACCGCAAAATTATCTTCTACGTTAAGCTGATCCTGTCTGGCGATAATCATCGTCTCCAGCCGTTTGATCCGATCCGGGATCATTCCCCGGATTTCCTCCCAGCGCAGCAGAATTTCCGCTTGCTCCTGTTCGCTGTAATCTTCAAAATCATTCTCCAAGTGAGGCAGCGGTATACCCAGCCGCTCATTCATAACAAAAGAATAAGACATTCCTGTTCCACCTTTCTTTTCCGGAATCACCGCAAAAGGCGCTCACAGCTTATCTATAATAATGTATCACGAACGCTTCACTGCTTCCAGTAGGAAAACAAATTTTTCTCCCTTGCCGTTTGGTTCATGGTATAATGTTTGACATGTGAAAAGAGGGGGCCCGCCATGATCGAATCGGAACAAGCCCGCATCACGTTTCGGCAGCTGCTCGCCTTTTTCCTTCCGCTGGGAATTTCGGCAAGCTTGGTAACCATTTCTCATGTGATTATCAATAGTACGTTGGCACGCGCTCCCCATCCGGAGCTGATCATTGCCGCTTACGCTTTACCCATGAGCATACTGGGCATTACCGAAAAGCCCGCCGTTTTGCTGCGGCAGACCTGCTCCGCCCTCGTCCGCGACAGACAGTCGTTTCGGGCGATGTCGCTCGTGGGCTTTTATGTTCTCGGCTCGGTTTTTCTTATCGGTCTCATCATCAGCTACACCCCTGTCGGTCCATGGGTGTTTTTGCATTTGTTCGGAGCGGAGGAAAGCATGATCGCCCCGATGGTTGACGTATACCGGGTATTGATGTTCGTCAGCATCTTTTCAGGCATCCGCTGCATATATCACGGCATCATCATCTATAACATGCGGACAAAATGGCTTACAATCGGAATGATCATCCGCTTGATCGGCATGTACTCACTGTCGCTGTATTTTGTTAACACCGGAGTCACGAGCGCTGCGGTCGGGGCGATCCTCTTCCTTGCCGGGATGATGATTGAAGCAGCCGTCAGCTTCTGGGAGGGCCGCGCACTGCTTCGCAAAGTCATCCCGGAGAAGCTGCCTGAGCATCCCATCGAGACATCATCGCAAATTTTCGGATTCTACAAGCCGTTAATGTACTCGTCGTTTATTGCTGTAATTTCGATACCTGCCATCAATGCGTTTCTCGGCAAAACGACGGATATTCAGCTGTCCATTGCTGCCTTTGCCATCGCGGCCAGCTTAACTCAGCTCGTACAAAGCTTTTTTTCTTACGTGCATCAGCTTGTATTGAATTTTTACCGGAAGGATCGCAGATCCGTGCTTCGCTTCGCTCTGATGATCTCGCTCATTCCCAGTCTGCTGATTGCCGTTTTGTCCTATACTCCTGCCGGTCCTTGGTTCATGGAGCATGTGATGGGTGTGAACGAGAGGTTGATGGAAGCCAGTCTTTCCACACTTCGCGTGTTTATGATCATGACTCTGGTTTTTCCCTGGCTGGATTACGGCAACGGGCTGCTGATGCTGCGCAGCCAAACGAAGGTGATGGTTTGGTCTCAGGCTGCAAACGTGTGCGTAACCTTGCCGGCTTTGTTTCTGTGTATCGCGTTTCGTCCCGGCTGGAACGGAATGATCGGCGCTTTGGCACAGTCTCTCGGTACTGCCGCAGAAGCTGCCGTGGTCTGGTATGTCATTCGTGAGACAGCCAGGGTGGAAGGCAAAATTCCGGGACCGCCGCTTTCTTCTGCAGGAAACAGAAAAGAATTGAGTGAAAACGCATGAATGAACGATTAACCAAAGGAAATACGGCATTGCTTTGCAGCTTTACCTTTTCTTTTTATACGACGGTTGCCGTAATTACATCCTATTTTCCGCTTTACTTTTTATCCAAAGGATTCTCGACGGTCCAAATCGGACTGCTGTATTCCGTCGGCCCGATGCTTGGTATCGCGTCCAACCTGTTTTGGGGCGTGTTGAGCGACCGATGGCAAACCGTGAAAAAAATCGTTATCGTCATATTAATCGGACAATGGCTAACCGCGGCGTTCATCTTCCGCACCGACGCCTTCGGTCTGCTGATGGTGCTGATGGGAATCTTTTTCTTTTTTCAATCCCCGATGAGCTCATTGAACGACAGCCAAATTCTGCTGACTATCAAAAACACCGGCAAAAGCTACGCTTCCTTCCGCGTATGGGGTTCCATCGGCTTTGCCGCCGCCGCGCTGGTCTTCGGCAAGCTGTTGAAGGAATTCGGCATTGAGCTTACGGCTGTACTATTGACGACGACGATCGGCTGCTCTCTCTTTCTATCCCTACTGCTGAAGGACGCCCGTCAGGCAAGCTATAAGAAACCGGATTTCTCCGGACTGATGCCGATTATTACCTCACGGTCGTTTCTTGCGTTCTTGCTCACGGTACTGGTAGTCTCCGTGGCCCACCGGATGAATGACGGCTTTTTGGCCCTCTATCTTCAGCGGCTTGGCGCTGATCAAACGATCGTCGGATGGTCTTGGATGGCTTCGGCCGTGAGCGAAATTCCCATTTTCTTCTGGCTTAGCAAGCATGGACATAAATACAAGGAGCTGCCCCTGCTCGTCATTTGCTGCCTGGTCTATGTGGTCCGCTTTTTTTTGATGAGCGTTGTCGACAACCCGCTGTTGGTTATTGTCATTCAATTCCTGCACTCCATCTCCTTTGGGATCTTCCTGTTCACCGTTATCCGCTATATTCAAAATGTCGTGCCCGACCAGTTTCGTGCCAGCGGCCAGGCGTTGTTCGCCATGACATGGTCCGGACTGGCCGGTTTGATTAGCGGGGCTTTGGGCGGCACCGTCTTCAACTCCTGGGGACCGCACGCTATGTACGGATTGGCATCGGCATTGGCTTTTGCCGCCATGCTGGGTTTTCTGGGCCTTCATCTTGGAACCAGAGGCCGAACGTCCCTTCAAGATTTGGAGCAGGGCCCTTCCTGATGAAGGGCGGGCCGAAGTTGTCTTTTCCTGAGACCGACGGTATAATAAGGGGTAAATTTTAGCACCAAGTACTAAGAAATAAGCTCAGGGCTTGACCATACGGAGAGGATGAACCGAACATGACTGACGACATCATGACACTGCCATACCAGGATTTCAAATCAATCTTGCTGGATCGCCGCAGCATTCGCAAATATACCGAGCAATCCGTTTCAATTGAGGATATTCGTGAAATCATCGATTGTGCCAGATACGCGCCGAGCGATACGAATTCGCAAACCTGGGAATTCATCGCCATCATGAATCGGGATAAAATTAAAGAAATCGAACGGCTGACTTGGGAGCAGCTGCATCTCAAAGCCGCGGAAGCCGAACAACGGGGACTCTCCAAAGAAGCGCGTCTGCTGAGCAAGTCCTTCGGACCTTATGCTACCGCATTCTCGGATGCTCCGGTATTGATCATCTGCTTGGCTACGCCTTACAATTCCAAGTTCCGCGAGCGGATTTTCGACCCGGTACAGTTGGTTGATGACGCGGTATGGGAAGAAGAAGGGATTAAGAGCAGCTGTCTGGCCGCACAAAACCTGATGCTCGCCGCACATGCCCGCGGGCTGGCTACCTGCCCGATGACAGGCCCGGTACTGCTTGCGGGGGAACAGCTGCGCGCATACCTGGACATTCGTCCGGAGTGCCAAATCAATATGGTTATCGCGCTTGGGCATCCTGCTGAACGTCCTGCCCGGCTTGCGCGTAAAGAAATTGACGATATTCTTCGCATTGTGGAGTAAACAACCAAGCGGCAGCCCTGCCGTTCACCTAAAAAAGGTTCCTGGAATACCTTCATTCCAGGAACCTTTTTGGGTACTTCCCCTCATTAGGGGTAAAAAACATAGCAAAAGAGCGGTTCTTGGAATGAAGTCCAAGAACCGCTCTGTTCGGCTTGTTGTTGTGGCGCTAACCTATAAGAAAACTACCTACACATGAAAGGAGCCACCGCAAAGCAGCGGTCGTTTTCTTGCGAAATCAAGAAGCTCATACTAGAAGTCAGTCAATTGATTTCCATAGAAACATTATATCATGCTAACCCGTAAAGGGTTTTTATAGTTAGTTTTAGCTTACAGCTTTGTAACGTTAGCCGCTTGAGGACCACGGTTTCCTTCAACGATTTCGAATTCAACAGATTGGCCTTCTTCCAAAGTTTTGAAGCCATCGCCTTGGATTGCGGAGAAGTGAACGAATACATCGTCGCCGCCTTCTACTTGAATGAATCCGTAGCCTTTTTCTGCGTTAAACCATTTTACTGTACCTTTCAATGAAAACAACCTCCTAGATGTATCGCCATCAAGGGCGAATGGTTAAATTATAGCACCCTTATAAGGATAAATCAACACGTTGATCATTATTCATTGCCTTTTTTTGTATGTGCAACAACAGGCTGGAACCAGGAATAAACAGCAGCCTTGAAGGCATTAAGACCGCCCCATGCCCCTCCCCGTGAAGCTCTTTCACAAGCCGTTCAAGAGATGGATACGGATCCCATTCCAGTGTTACTACCGGAGATAACCGCACCTCACCACCGCGACGGCAGACGCGGATCAATTCTTTTATCGCCTGAAGATGGAAAGCATAATTGAACTGCTCATGATATAAAAACAAAAAATGGCTGCAAAGCAAAAGTCCGAAGGAATCGTCTGCCAACGGCAGCCGGGGTAAAACTGCTGTGATATAGTCATTCGAACCATAAGCCGACTTATAGTGGCGAATAAACTTTTCCAGAGAGGCTTCACGCATGGCTTTATGATTTTGGATATTGCCGTAATATGTCCAGTCCCACCGATGCTCCAGCTTGGAAAGCTTTTCCGTAGACGTCTGAATTTCCTTCATCCCGTGTTCATGCAGCTGCTCGGGCTTCATAACTGAGCGTCACCGTTTTCTTTCCCTTGATTTTCTCTTGCAGCTAAGGTATGATTTCGCGCATAGAAGGTAATCAAATTTATAATAATAGAACGGAGCTTTTGGTTATGATTAAAAAACACACGATTTACAAAAAAGACAAGTGGAATATGCTGACAGTCGAGGTGAATGGGAAACAGCTGATCCTGCGTGAGATCTCCGAGGAGTGGGGGGAAGAATGCCATACGTTCCTTAGCCGGCCTGAGATGATGCATTGGGTGCACGAGCGCTTCCCCAAAGACCGTTTTGAAGGAACGGAAGAAGAATATGACGCTATGATTGAAGCCTTCCGTCAAATATAATTCCATATTACGACATGAAACCGACAAAATTAGGCTTGACTTGCAACTCGTCCACTCGTTATAATGAGGGCAATTACATAAGGATGTCCTCCAAAGGGGAGTAGCTGTCACAATAAAGTCGTCAGTTCGGGTTTTGAATAAACCCCGGCTTTATTGGCAACGAAACGTTGTTAGCAAGACCTTTGCCTATCGCGGTAAGGGTCTTTTTTGGTTGAAAAGACCTTTACCGTATCGGTAGAGGTCATTTTTGTGTAACACTATAGGACGAAGGAGTGGTGCTTGGAATGGACTTTTTAACAGCGGATTATCTGATCAAATTGTTTAACATCATTTTGATCGATTTGGTGCTCGCAGGGGACAATGCTATCGTTATCGCGTTGGCCGCCCGGAATCTGCCGAGAGAGCATCAGAAGAAAGCGATCATTTGGGGAACCGTAGGTGCGGTTGTCATACGGATCGCCGCTACATTAGCCGTCGTTTGGCTGCTGCAGCTGCCTTTCCTCTTACTCATCGGAGGCATACTGCTGATATGGATTGCGTATAAGCTGCTTGTAGATGAAAAGGATCATAATATCGAAGCGAAGCCACAGCTTTGGCCGGCGATCAGAACCATCATTATCGCCGATGCGGTTATGGGCTTCGACAACGTTATTGCAGTAGCCGGCGCGGCTCACGGAAGCTTTGATCTGGTTGTCATCGGTCTGATCATCAGTATACCGATCATGGTTTGGGGAAGTACGCTGTTTATCCGATTGGTTGAAAGATTCCCGATCATTATTACCATCGGTGCCGCGGTTCTTGCGTACACAGCAGGCTCCATGCTGACAGGAGACCCGTTCGTCAAAGGCTGGTTCGAAGAAAACCCTGTTATGAAATGGGTGCTGATCTCCGTTGTCGTGATCGGAGTAGTTCTCGCAGGTTACTTGAAGAAGATGTCGAAGAACTTCATGTCCATTAATGAACAAGGTCAACTGACCATTCCGGAAAGCATTGAAAAAAAAGCGCAAATCCAAGCAAATGACAGCTTTGAGGCAAAAGTCGACGATAAAGGGCGAATCGTTTTGGTGAAAGTCGCCAAATCGGAGGGCTGACCGACAAAATAACCCGACTGGATCAAATGAGATCCACGCCGGGTTATTTTTTTGTAAAATGAACCGGTCGGTCTACTGCATGTCAAATTTGGGTATGAGGGACAGGAAGGCAAGCCGTATTCACCTCAATGAGAGCGGGCTTTTGGCCGGATAAGGCCTGACGTAAGCATGACTCGAACTCCGTACCGTTCGCCGCACGGTACCCCGTCCCTCCGCACCCTTCTGCCATCATGGCAAAATCCGGATTCCCAATGGTGCTGCCCGTAGAGTTCATGCCGGACTGTTCCATCCGGTGTTTCTCCATGCCGTACGCGCCATTGTTCATGACAACCAGAACGATCGGCAGCTGCTGTTCTACAGCAGTCTGAAATTCCATCATCGTCTGAACGGCCCCGCCGTCCCCGGCAATAGCGATCACCTGGCGGTTAGGTTGGGTCAGCTTCGCCGCGATGGCGGCCGGGAGAGCAAATCCCAACGTTCGCCAACGGCCGGAAATCAGAACATCCTGCATCGGTTTGGCCTGAAAAACGCGGTTGAACCAAAGCGTATGATCTCCGGTATCTACGGCCAAAATCGCGTCCTTTGCCGCTTGCTCCGCAATGATCTTGATAATCCGCTGAGGCGGAACCGGACTTCCGTCCTCCCTCGCTTCCGCTTCAATCACCCGCTTCCAATTCCCGCATACTTCACGATACGGCTATTCCAGGCCATACGATGACTCGAGCCCGCAGAAACCAGCCGGTCCAATTTCGGAACAATCTGACTGATATCTCCGACAATCCCCTTATGGAGAGGGTGCCCTATGCCAATTGCCTCGCGCCGGATGTCGATCTGAACGGATGCCATCAGCCCGGCGCTGCCCTCATGACGGCAAGGAATATATCGGATGACGTTCTGTTTTCACAGTTCATCCAATAAACCTAAATTAGTATCGCCGATCACCCCGTAAATACGCTTTACCTCCCAGGCTTTAAGCTGCTCCAGTATATATCGGGATACGGTATATTCGGTTTTTACTAAAGACGATCCCGAATTCACGGGAGGTTCTGCGGTTTTCATTATCACTGTAGACATCAGCTAGATCTCCTTCTTGCTTGATTTCGGGTATATGTTGCCCAAAAAGCTCGCAGGAATTTCCGCCTTTGCGGCGAAACTACATAGCAAGAGGTGATTTTGTTGAGCAATGCGGCATCCGTTGTTACATTTATGATCTTGTCCTTCTCCCTGGCGCTCGTATTAATCATGAAAAGAGATACGCTGCCTGCCGGAGTCAAACGCCCTCTGGCGATCATCGCGCTGGTGCTGGTGACCTTTTCCTTCGTGCTGATGATATTCAGTTTTTTTGCCAGCACCGCATAGAGGAAATGGACTTCCTTCCATGATTTTCATATACTAATATTTAAGCCTCGCTCCGGTCATACTAAGGAATGCTTTCCAGACCGACCCCTATTTTCCATGGAGCGTGAGCGGATTTGCGAACCATACCTTTGCTGCTGTGCGGTATGCTGTTGACCAGCTTGCTGAGCGCACCTGTGATGCCAACCGATGCGGCAGCCAAACCATATCATTTGACAAGGAGGGCCCCCATGAATCAATTGCTAAAGCGTAAAGACGTAGCTCCGGAACATCGCTGGAACCTGGAAGATCTTTTTCCAAACCAACAGGCCTGGGATAAGGAATACCAAATGGTGAAGAGTGACCTGAAAGAAATCGGCCGCTTTGAAGGTAAGCTTAACGACCCGGCTGCGATCAAAAAATGCTTCGAGCTCGAGGACCAAATATCGATACATACCGAACGGCTGTATGTTTACGCCAACATGAAGCACCATGAAGATATGGCGGATCCTGCATATCAGGCCTTATCCGATAAATCCAAAAAATTAAGTGTTGAAGCCAATGAAGCGATGTCGTTTATTTCCCCG
The DNA here is from genome assembly GCF_057814255.1 of Paenibacillus sp. F024. Taxonomy (NCBI): domain Bacteria; kingdom Bacillati; phylum Bacillota; class Bacilli; order Caryophanales; family Paenibacillaceae; genus Paenibacillus; species Paenibacillus sp. F024. Next base: position 106,735 of record NZ_JBVASZ010000013.1, on the reverse strand, counting down.
GAAATTTTGAGCCTGTCGGACGATCAGCTGCATAAGCTTGTCAACAATCCGGAGCTTTCCTTTTATAAGCGCACGCTGGAGGAAATGATCCGGCAAAAGCAGCACGTGCTAAGTAAATCCGAGGAAGCGCTGCTGGCCCAAGTAGGAAATCTCTCCCAGGCTCCGGGAACCATCTTCGGCATGCTGAATAACGCCGACTTGAAATTCCCCAAGGTTGAGGATGAGCAGGGCGAAGAAATCGAGCTGACGCACGGAAGATACATCCAGTTTCTGGAAAGCAAAGACCGCAAGGTCCGCAAGCAGGCATTTGAAGCGATGTATTCCACCTACGCCAAGCAGAAAAATACCATTGCCGCTACGTTGGCTGCGAACGTGACCAAAAATATTTTTTATGCGAGGGCGCGCAAATACCCTTCCGCGCTGGAAATGTCTTTGTTCGGCGACAACATCGATAAGGAAGTCTATACGAACCTGATCGATGCCATCCACGACTCGCTGCCGCTGATGCACCGCTACATGGAGCTGCGCAGAAAGCTGCTGAAGGTGGACGAATTGCACATGTACGATCTGTTCGCTCCGCTTGTCGATGAGTACAAAATGGAAATTACATATCAAGAAGCCGCTCAAATGGTCAAAGAAAGCCTGAAGCCTCTCGGCGACGATTACCTGAATGTTCTGCAGGAAGGCTTCGAAAACCGCTGGATCGATATTTACGAGAATGAAGGCAAGCGCAACGGCGCCTACAGCTGGGGAGCTTACGGAACCCATCCCTACGTGCTGCTGAATCATAAAGACAACCTGAACAGCATGTTTACGCTGACGCATGAAATGGGACACGCGCTGCATTCCTATTTATCCGACGCCAATCAGCCTTACCGTTACGCGCAGTATACGATTTTCCTGGCCGAGGTCGCCTCTACGCTTAACGAAGCGCTGCTGATGGATCATATGCTGAATAAGTCGACGGATAAAAAGGAAAAGATGTACCTTCTTACTTACTATATGGACCAATTCCGAACGACCGTCTTCCGTCAGACGATGTTTGCCGAGTTCGAGAAAATCATTCACGAAAAAGCGGAGCAGGGCGAGTCTTTGACGCCTCAGCTTCTCAGCCAAATTTACTACGATCTGAATGTACTGTACTATGGAAAAGACATGGTTGTAGACCGGGATATCGAAATGGAGTGGGCTCGGATCCCGCATTTCTACAACAGCTTCTATGTGTATAAATACGCTACCGGATTTTCCGCAGCAACCAGCTTTGCCAAGCAAATTCTTGAGGAAGGCGAGCCTGCGGTGCAGCGTTACCTCGGCTTTTTGAAAAGCGGAGGCAGCGACTATTCGATCAACATTCTAAAACGCGCCGGCGTGGATATGTCGTCTCCGGAGCCAATTAAGCAAGCCATGAGCGTGTTCAAAGAGCTGCTCGAGCAAATGGAGGCGCTGGCGAAATAACCATGCATCCAAAGGCTGAGACCGGTGCCCTCCCGGCTCAGCCTTTTTAACAGGAGCATGATGACATTCATGTAAAGGAGATGGACTATGAAAGCTCAGTGGTTTCTCATATTCACACTCATTTTCGCCTTGATTACCGCCATATTTGCGGTGATTAACGTAGAACCGGTTCAAGTTAATTTTTTATTCACACAAACGGATATTCCCCTCATCCTGGTCATTATCGGTTCCACCCTTCTCGGGGGACTCATTGTTTTTTTTATCGGAATCATGAGACAATTCAAGCTGCAGCGGACAGTCAAGCTGCTGGAGAAGCGGCTTGCAGAAGCAGCGAACGGACAAGCCCAGGGGGAGGTAGAGGACCTATCCTTATCCCCGGGGAATGGCGAGGCTGCTCTTGGGAAGGAACCCCTTCCGCCTCATTCTGAAGATCCTAGACCGTAAAAAGTAAAGTTTTAGTCAATTAAATAGGAAAATGAGTTTTTTTCAGTATTCCTCATTGAACTGGAAGACGGCATTCATTAATATAGTAATATTAGCAGGACGAAAGTCCTACACCATGAAGGAAGGATGCCGTCATCATGGATTTTCAATGGACGGAGACTCAGGAAAAAGATGTATTAGCCAGCTCATTTCACCAAACGGCTCTAAGCTTGGCTCTCATATCCGCCGATGGCTTTTTTATATATGTGAATCCTTCATTTTGTTCCCTTCTTGGATATACGGATCAAGAGTTATCAGGTAAGCACTGGAAATCGGTGGTACACCCCGATGACTTCAACCTCCTTTATTCGTTCATGTCGGACGAGCCGACCATCAATCCTTCGCTGACTCAGCGTGAAATCCGATATATCCATCGAAGCGGTGAAACCTTATGGGCTTGCGTCAGTTTATCTCAAATAAGACAAGCCAACCGCATCCAGCCCTTTTATTTCAAGCAGGTTCAGGATGTGACCGAACGCAAGCGCAAGGAGGACGCAGATAGACAGGCTTGGGACGCCTTACGCAAAAGCGAACATATGTACCGGAGCATCGCCGATCATTCCACCGACATGATTTCAAAGCACGACAGTTCGGGCAGATTCCTGTACGTCTCTCCCGCTTGCCGCAAGCTTCTCGGTTATGAACCCGAGGAGCTCATTGGGACCATGGCTTACCAGCTGTTACACCCGGAGGATATGGAAGACATTCTCAAAACGCAAAAAGATTTTATTGGCAGCTCCGATCTCATCCTTACTTCGTACCGTTTACGCCGCAAGGACGGCAGCTATGTTTGGTTCGAAACCACGGGAAGCATCCTGCGAAGCGACAACGGGGACTTCAAGGAAGCGCTTTGCACCTCCCGCGACATCTCAGCCAGAAAAAAATTGGAGCATCAGCTGCTGCAAACCAACGAAATGCTGCAAAGAATCTCCACCATCGATGCATTAACCGGAGTAGCCAACCGCAGGAGTTTCGATGAATGCTACGCTATGGAATGGCGTCAGGCCCTTCGTTACTCCACTCCGTTAACCGTTATATTAGTCGATATCGACGATTTCAAAAAGTTTAACGATACCTATGGGCATCAAGAGGGGGATCTTTGTCTGCAGCAGGTAGCCAACGCGCTGCGCGGAGCAGTCAGGCGGCCCGAGGATATCATTGCCCGATACGGCGGTGAAGAATTCGTCATCGTTCTTCCCGCTACGGATGTAAGCGTGGCACAGAGGATAGCCGAGCAATTGCGCAGAGAAGTCGAAAGGCTGTCCATACCTCATAAGCAATCGATTGTATCCCCCGTGGTTACAGCCAGCTTGGGAACAGCCACCATCGTGCCTAATCTGGAAATGACCCGTCACGAGCTTCTACTGCATGCGGATAAGGCATTGTACCAGGCGAAAAAAGACGGCCGAAACCGTGTCAAAGCCTATGCAACAGCCTAAGCGCAGCGCACCCTTTTCTTCCTGAAGAAAAGGGCTTTTTTTTATGAAACAAATTGTGCTCTCACTGCGTCAGTAGGTTTGAAATCCAATAAGGGGTTACATAACTCATGGGGGGAACAATGGTGAGAAGAACAATGATGCTTTCCTGCATGCTGGCGCTCACGCTGCTTGCGTCGAGCGTTCCGGTTCAGACCATGCAGGCCGAGACCGGTTCAGAGGTTCAGCTAAGCTTGAACGGAGAGCCAATCCGGTTGTCGACCCTGCCCCGTTTGACTCAAAACACCTTGATGGTGCCGCTGCGCGAGATTTCGGAAGCGCTGGGGGTGACCGTTCAGTGGAACCAGAGCGAACGGACGGCTATGGCGAGTAAAGGAGAACGAAACATCACGCTGACCCTGGATAGCGAACAAGCTTATCGAGGCAGCACACCCGTAACGCTGACTGCAGCAACGTCGTCGGATAACGGCCATATGCTCGTACCTCTCCGTTTTTTCAGCGAATCATTCGATTTTTATGTATATTGGGACGGAGCCAACCGATTGGTAGACATCGTGGATGCGGACAAAAGCCTGCCCACGGTGGGGTCAATCGAACGCTTGGAGGAGCTGTTGAAGGATTCCGCTGCGGTGAACGGCGGAATGCGCTTTATGGCTAAGGATCAAGCAGCCTCAACCTCCTCCGCCGCAGGTGCGGCTAGGGAATCAGCCGCTGCCGCTCCAGCCGCTTCTGCCGGCTCCTCCTATTCCGGCACGAATGTTCAAGTGGAGGGTGTGGATGAGGCGGATATCATCAAAACGGACGGCAAATACATTTATCAGGTAAACCGCGACCGGGTGATCGTATCGCAGGCATATCCCGCCGAGAATATGAGCGTCGTCAGTACGGTCTACTGGGCTGATCCTCACTTTTACCCGCAGGAAATTTATGTAGATGACAAGCATCTCGTGGTCATCGGCAATACCCATTATCCGCTGTACGATAAAATACAGCCGTACGATTCGGCCGCTCCGGCGATGAGTGATCCCTCTGCCCAAGTCAGCAGTCCGGCGGTGGAAGCTCCAATGGCCGGCAGTATCAGGATGATACCTGCACCTGAACCTGTGGGACGGAAAATGATGATTTGGCCCGGACCGGAGCGTTCTACCACCAAGACGATCGTATATGAGCTGGGCGACCGTACCGACATGAAGCCTGTCAGAGAAACGGAGCTCGAAGGAAATTATCTTTCATCGCGCAAAATCGGCGATGCGCTTTACATCGTTACAAATAAGTGGATGAATAGGCTTTGGCTTATGAGCGACCAAATCAGCCCTGCGGAGAAGCTGGAGACTCTTTCTACACCAGCCTACCGTGACTCTGCCGCCGGGAATGCGTTTATCACTATCGGCTACGAGGATATTCGTTATTTTCCAAATGCGGTAGAACCGAACTATTTGCTTGTCGGCGGACTAAGCCTGAATAAACCGGAGCAAAAGATGCAGGTAACCAGTTATCTCGGGTCAGGCCAAAATGTATATGCATCGCAAAACAACCTTTATGTTACTGTGAATGAGTACGAACCTGTTAGCGCAGTACCAGCAGTACCTGCCGCACCTTCAACAGCTGTTCCTGAAATCGGATTGGATATCATGCCGGTTCGGCCGGAACCGACCGAAATGAGCAGTGTCATTTATAAATTCGGCATGAAAGACGGAACGGTACAGTATACCGGACGGGGTAAAGTTCCCGGGCATCCGCTAAACCAATTTTCCATGGATGAACACGAAGGTTACTTCCGCATCGCAACCACCAAAGGCGATATGTGGCGCGATGATGAATTTACCTCCAAAAACAATATCTATGTTCTAAACGATACCATGAATGTCGTAGGCAAAGTCGAAGACTTGGCGCCGGGAGAGCGTATTTACTCCGTACGTTATGTTGGTGACCGAGCTTATATGGTGACCTTCAAAAATGTCGATCCCCTGTTCGTGATCGATTTGAAGGATCCTCAAGCCCCCAAGGTGCTGGGGCAGCTCAAGATACCGGGCTACAGCGATTATTTGCACCCTTATGATGAAAACCATATCATCGGCTTCGGCAAGGATGCCGTAGAAGTGAACAACAAGAACGGAGCCGGTTTCGCAGGCGGTCCCACAGCGTACTATCAAGGCATGAAGCTGGCCCTGTTTGACGTTTCGGATGTCGCCAATCCGAAAGAACTGTTCAAGGAATCGATCGGCGACCGGGGCACGCATTCGGAGCTTCTGAACAATCATAAAGCACTCCTGTTCTCCAAAGAGAAAAGCCTGCTTGCTTTTCCGGTAACGGTGATGGAGGTCAAAGACAAGTCCTCCGCAGGCTATCCCGCCGATGCGACAACCTACGGCGAGTTCACGTTCCAGGGCGCTTACGTCTACGGGCTTGATCTGCAAAAAGGCTTCCAGCTCCGGGGCAGGATTACTCATTTGAGCGATGAAGACCTGCAAAAGGCCGGGCGCGAATGGTACGGAAGCGACCGGAACATCGAACGCCTGCTCTATATCGAAGATACACTGTATACCGCTTCACCCGACATGCTGAAGGCAAACGATCTGAGCACATTAACCGAAATCGGCTCGCTCAGGCTTCCTCCATGGACGCCGCGCCCGTAACATGACTTGGCAACGGCTTGGCCTTCGGGTACAATGACTAGAGTCAAATCCAACATGGAGGTCTGCCGAATTTTATGGTCAACGCCATCATTGCCGTCTCCGTCATCATTGCATTAATTGTTTCGGGACTTACCATCTACGTCACATACAAAGCTTATTCACGCAAACACGACTAAACGAGCCAAAGCCACAAGGCCAAGGCGATCAAACCGCCGAACGTTGAGCTTAACGCGTTAACCGTATCGTTGGTCATCAGCTGATGTCCCCGGATTCGAACCGCCGCTGCCTCGCAGTGGCGGTTTTTTTCGATCTCTTTGCCGCACCCCCGGCAGCGGTACATTACTTGGCATACCGCGCCAAGCCAGGAGTCCGCCAGCGATCCCGCCAACCCTCCGAGCAGTCCGATGACGCATAGGGCCGAAGCGGACGGGAAAGCTCCAGCCGGAGTTTGGGGCGACATGAGCAGGAGCAGCCAAGCCACGGCCCCAATGAACAGCCCTCCGGCAGCGGAGGCGGCAAGTCCAAGCGGAGTAACGCCTCCGGATGTTCCGGACTCTACGATACGAAGGGTAACGATGGACCTCGGAGCTGTACGGCTGATGCCGCCGATTTCCGTTGCCCAGGTATCTGCGGTGACCGTTGCCATCACACCGACGAAAGCGGCCCACCAGGCGGGGTGCGGAAACAGCCAATGACCGATGCAAAGTGCAAGCCCCAGCCCGCCGTTAGCCCATACTTGTCCTGCGTCGCGCCTCCCCGATTTGGCATAGCCGCTTTCCGCAGCCTCTTTTCTGCGGCTTTTCCACTTGGACAATGCCGATGAGGTAACAAAAAAGGCAATCAGCGTCCCGAACCACGGAAGGCTTCCTGCCGCATACATCAAGGTGCCGAGCAGTACAGCCGCTGCCAAGCCTGTAGACGACAGCGATTTTTTCCAATAGGCTGCTCCTGCGATGAGCAGACTCCCGGCAAGTCCAGCCAGCAGATCCGTCATTCCTGCTCTCCCCCTTTATGATAACAACGCGATCGTTTACAGAACTATAGCCATTATAATATGATTTAACTCATTGAGAAAATGTTTTCGGGGAGGAATCAACGTTGAACGAAGCGGACAATGCAGATCCAGTTGGGTTTAAAAAGGATTTGAATCCCCAGGAGATGCTTCGGGTTATTTTTGATTATGCCGCCAAAATTGCCAACGAACGCAAGCTGGATCGCCTGCTGATGCTGATGGCCGATATGGGCCGCGAAATGGTCGTATCCGACCGGTGTACCGTATGGCTGCTCGACCGTCACAAGAAAGAGCTGTATTCTACCGTAGCCCACGGCGTAACGCCGCTTCGTATGCCTATGAGTGCCGGTCTTGTAGGCCATGCCGTAAGCACCGGACAACCGATCTATATCGACGACGCCTACTCGAATGAAGAGTATAAAGAAGTGCTCCAAAGCGGCGCCATTGCCATGGACAAGCAAACGGGCTACCGTACAAAGACGCTCATGGTCATTCCCTTTCGAAATAACGAGGGCGAAATTATCGGCGCTTACCAGGCCGTCAATAAGCTGACGGAAAACGAGCGGTTCTCGCAAGAGGATATGGACTATTTAACCTTGGCCGCATCCTATGCCGGAAAGTCCATTGAAGCGGCACGGTTGACCCATGAAATTGAGGAAACGCAAAAGGAAATCATTTTCACGATGGGAGAAATCGGGGAAAGCCGTTCCAAAGAAACGGGCAACCATGTTAAACGTGTTGCGGAGTACTCTTATATTCTCGCACGAGGTCTGGGGATGAGCGAAACAGAGGCGGAGCTGCTCAAAATCGCCTCCCCGATGCACGATATCGGCAAGGTGGCGATTCCTGACTCCGTGCTGAACAAGCCCGGCAGGCTGACGGATGACGAATTCGACATGATGAAAAAGCACACTTTCATCGGCTATGAATTGCTGAAAAATTCCAAACGCCAAATTTTAAAAACGGCTGCGATCGTCGCTTACCAGCATCACGAGAAGTGGAACGGTACAGGCTATCCTTGCGGCCTGCGCGGTGAAGACATACATATTTACGGCCGCATCACCGCCATTGCGGATGTGTTCGACGCCCTCGGCAGCGAGCGAGTGTACAAGAAGGCCTGGAAGCTCGACCGCATATTGAAGCTGTTGCAAGAGGAGCGCGGCGGGCACTTCGATCCGAGGGTGGTTGATGTATTCATCGAGCAGCTGCCCCAGATCTTGAAGGTGCGGGATGAATATTCCGATATGGCGCTTGAAGAAGCTTCCATTGAGTAGGTTTGAGCGATTGTAAAAATAAATAAACCCTTGACCAACAGAGTGGCCAAGGGTTTATTTATTCAGCGCTTCGGCTGGCATTCCTTTACTCATCCGCATCAGGATCGGGAGGCTTGGTCGCAGTGTCCGGTTTGGTCTGGCTTTGAGACCCCGCGGATTCGCTCGGCTTAGATGTCCCGCCTGGTTTGGCTTCGTTACTTGTCTTTGTTGTTTGGTCCGATTTAGGCGTACCGCTAGCTTTCGGCGGTTCGTTATGCTTTGTTGCACCGCTGGACTTGGACGTATCGGTCTGCTTCACGGTACTGCCGTCTGTTTTCTTGCCCGGATCTGCCGTGCTGCCCGAACCGGCAGCCTTATTCGCTTCTGCGGGCTTCTTCATCTCTGCTGCAGGGAAATGAACGGCCGGCTGCACTTTTGGCGGAACGGCTGCAGCCGTAACCCGCCCCTCCGCATCGACCTGCGCATTGACCGAAATGCCGGTCAGCTTATCGAACAGCTTGCGGCCATTCTCCTGCACCATACGAATCGGTTGAGCCCACTTGGTCAAAATCGGCACCATCTGCAAATCGCAGCTTCTTTCCTTCGAGCAGGACGCTTCCAGTACCATGCTCTCCCATGTAGCCGAATTTTCATTGGTCGTAAAAATAAAGTTGCCGAGACTGTACGCGATCCATTTCCCTTTATACTGCTCGAATCCCTGCAGCACATGCGGATGACTTGCAACCACCAGATCCGCTCCTTGATCGATATACTGTCTGGCCAGATCGGTTTGCACCTTGATGGGACGGTTATTGCGCTCTTCTCCCCAATGGGCGATAACGACAACGAGATCCGCTTCTTCCCTGGCTTTGGCGATCGCTTGAAGCGGCAGCTTTGTTGAATACGTTTCAGCAAGTCCCGGCTTGCTTTTGCCTGCATACCAGCTTGGTGAATGAACTACCCGGCTGAACCCGAGGAATGCGATTTTGATCCCGCTGTGCTCTATCATGACGTGACGGTACGCTTCTTCACTGTCTCTTCCCGCACCGACCCGCATGATCCCCTGTGCATCCAGATGATCCAAGGTATCCAGGAGACCCTCGACCCCATAGTCCATGCTGTGATTGTTCGCCAAATTGACGAGATCCACCCCTGCTTTCTTGAGCTCGGGAAGGGCGGATGGCGACGAACGGTAGGCGTACGTCTTATCCTCCGGCGTGCCCCGCATCGTTACCGGCGTCTCCAGATTGGCGACGGAAATATCCGCCTTCTCCAGATAGGAACGGACATATTTGAACGGATAATCATATCCGTGCTGCTTCAGAAGATCGTCCACCTTGCCCGCGAACATCACATCTCCTACAAAAGAAATGTTCACACGAGCTTCTTTCCCGTTTCCCTGCAAAGGATTCGCCTGTTCACTCTCCTGAACTCCCGGAGGCTTTGACGCTTCAGACTGCGTCGGATGCAATCCTGTGCCCGGAGCCCGCGTGTCGGGTTCTACCGCCGCTTTGCCGCCAGGTATGCTGTGCGGCCGATCGAGCCATTCCATTAAATAAGCGAAGGCGCTTATCGTCAGAACGGTCAGCAAACCGATCTTTAGCCATAACATCCGATTATTTTTTTTCTCTTTTTTACGCTGATGTATTTCTGTACGCGATCTGATCGTAACCTACCCCACTTTCCATCCTGCTGCCCACTTCCTCATTCCGTGTCCTTATTATACCAAAGCCCCCCTCTTCGGTCATGGGCAAATGTGCCAAAAAATGCTGCCGGCCCCGACATCATTCATTGCTGCTGATTGTCCGGAAGCTCGGCCTCAGGAGCTAAACACATCCTTCTAAATGGAGAAATGTGAATTGGCGGATGCAATCCATAAAATATAGTTGCCCGGGATGTGGTATAATGGAAAAGATAAGCAAAAAATGAAGACAACAGGAGGCCAAGGCTGATAATGGACAAGATTGCGGTCATTTCCGACATCCACGGGAACCTGGAGGCTTTGGAAGCCGTTGTACAGGATATCCGCCGCCGCGGGATTACGCGAATGATTTGTCTTGGCGACCTGATCGGCAAAGGCCCTCAGCCTTGCGAGACGGTGGATCGGATTCGCGAGCTTTGCGAAGCTACGGTGCAAGGAAATTGGGACCATGGCATCAATCTTCCCCAGGAAAAGGAACAGGGGTTGTGGCAGCAGGAGCGGCTTGGTGAAGAACGGCTCCGCTATTTGCGCGAGCTGCCCTTTTCCGTGGATCTTCGGATGAGCGGAAGGCGGATACGCCTGTTTCACGCATCCGCTCGGAGCGTCTATCACCGTGTCCTTCGGAAAGCGGACAAAAAAGAAAAGCTTGCGATGTTCGATAACACCGAGCGCACAGGAGCATTTCAGGGAACGGATCTCGCACCTGATGTGATCGGATATGGAGATATCCATGTTCCGTTCCTGCAGACGCTGAAATCCAAGAAAACCAGGGGACTGCTGTTATTCAATACGGGCAGTGTCGGAGCTCCCTATGACGGACTGCCTCAAGCAAGCTATGTCATTCTGGAGGGATGGTTAGACCATATGGAGGAAGCGCCGTTCTCCGTACAAGCGGTACGCGTTCCATACGACATCGAGAAAGCCATTGCCGCCGCTGAACAGGTTGGGCTGCCCGAGCTGGAGCGGTATCGTTATGAGCAAAGCACCGGATTGGAGCGTTAATGCGGTGCAGGTTTTAAATCCGGGCAAGGAAAGAAGGAACCTTTGTTGGAACGATGGAAAATCAACTTAATCGTCCTCTGGCTTGGACAATTTCTGGTCATGGGCGGAATGACCATGATCATTCCGTTTCTTCCCTTATATATTCAGGAAATGGGAATTCACGATCCGCATGAAGTGGCCATGTGGGCCGGCTTTATCTTCGCCGCCAACTTCGTTACCGCGTTTATCTTTCAACCGATCTGGGGAGGGCTTGCCGACCGCTTTGGACGCAAAGTCATGCTCCTTCGGTCAGGCTTCGGCATGGCTTTGGTCATGACGTTCATGGGTTTGGCCGCCACACCGCTGCATTTGCTGCTGCTTCGAATGGCCAACGGCGTCATTTCAGGCTTTATGCCGGCCGCCGTCGCCTTGGTATCTGCGAATACGCCCCGTGAACGGATGGGCTTCGCCATGGGCACATTGCAGTCCGGCAGTGTGGCCGGCACGATTCTAGGCCCTCTGTTCGGGGGATTGCTGGCGGAATGGGTCGGCTTTCGCCCCATTTTTTATATCACCGGGGGGCTTCTGTTCGCCGCTTCCTTGCTCGCCGCATTCCTGGTAAAAGAAAAATTCGACATCGAACAAGCCAAAAATACGCCCAAAATGTCGGTATTCAGCGGCTTTCGCGAGCTGATCCGTATTCGTGAGCTGCCGGCGCTGTACTCGGTTACTTTCTTGATTCAATTTTCCATTTTGAGCTCGATGCCGCTCATACCCTTGTTTGTGCAAGAGCTTCACGGCAGCGGGCAGCTGCTGGCCTTTTATGCCGGACTGGTCGGCTCGGTGACCGGGTTTTCCAATATGATCGCCTCGCCGCTGCTGGGCAAACTGGGAGACAGGCTGGGATCGCATCGCATTCTGGCGATCGCTTTAATCGGCACGGGACTGGCCTTTATCCCTCAGGCCTTCGTCACCAACATTTGGCAGCTGCTGGCCTCGCGTTTCCTGCTCGGCGTCTTTATGGGAGGACTACTGCCTTCCGTTCAGACCTTAATCCGGGAGTATACGCCAAGCGGTATGGAAAGCCGGGCCTACAGCTTTAATACGAGCTCCTTGGCTTTGGGCAACATGCTCGGACCGGTAATCGGGGGAGCCGTCTCAGGGGTGATCGGCATCCGGGGAATCTTCCTGACGGCTGCCGTGCTGCTGCTTTTAAACGCTTTGTGGGTCCGGCTCTCTTTATTTAACGTAAAAAAAGAACAGCAAACCGGCCCGTAATCCATCGATAAGAAACGACATTCCTATTCCGGTATAAATGGGTATGAATTTTATATCCACAGCTCCCGGTATTGGAAGATATTGCATTTTTGAGACTTTGTACAGGTATATCGCTAAAGAGCAGGAGAACAACAAACAGCCTGGTACCTAATATCGGTACCAGGCTGTTTCATGCAGATGAAACCTGAGGTTAACAGCGCCGGATAAGCTCTGCCAGCAATGCGGTGCGAAACGGTATCTCATCAATCCGGACGTATTCATCCGGAGAGTGGGCATAATCGCCTCTGGGGCCCAAACCGTCCAGTGTCGGTGTGCCGGCCGCGGCTGTAAAATTCCCGTCACTTACACCGCCGGTATGCGTTTCCGTCAGTTCAACGCCGTGATCTGTCCGGGCGATGTCCTGCGCCAAAGCAAACAGCTCCGCCGTGCGGTCGGTTCGTTCCATTGGAGGGCGCATCATCCGGCCGGAAAGCGTAAGCCGGGCTTTCGGATGCACCGGACCGAGCCGGGTGAGCTCCTCTTCGATGCGTTCCGCTTCGGCGGAGGTGGCCACACGGACATCAATCTCTCCTTCGGCATGCTCCGCGATGACATTGCTTCCGATACCGCCGCGGATCACGCCGACGTTCACCGTGGTCCCCCGTGAAAAGTCCGTCAGCGCATGAAGACTCTGAATCTGACAAGCGAGCTCATGAATCGCGGATACGCCTTTCTCCGGGCTCACCCCGGCATGTGCAGAAACGCCCTGTACGGACAGCTTATAGCGTCCGCTGCCTTTGCGGGACGTCTTGAGCGCTCCGCTCGGCTCCATCGGAGGCTCCAGTACAAAAGCGGCAGCCGACCGCTTAGCCTGCTCCTCGATCAAAGCCCGGGATGTCGGACTTCCCAGTTCTTCATCGCTGTTCATCAATAATACGACTTTCTTATCCTCCGGGAACCCGCCGGAGTCCAGCAGCGCCTTGAGCGCAAATATAGCCTGCAGCAATCCGGCTTTCATATCGTATACGCCAGGCCCGTAAGCTCGCCCGTCCTCTACTCTAAACGGCCTTCGAGCCGCCTCTCCCAGCGGCCAAACAGTATCGTAATGACCCACCAGAAGAATTTGTTTATCCCCTTCTCCCACTTCGCACAAGAGGCGGTCTCCATACGTTTCACTCGGGACCCGAACGACTTTACCGCCGGTAAGCCGCTCAAATTCACGCGCAAACCAGTCAGCCATCAAGTCGTTCTGCCGCTTATCCGAGGACGGTGAATCGATATTCACGCTCTCTTCAAGCAATTGAAGGAAATCAGGCAAATACGTTTCAATTTGTTCTTTTAATGTCTGTAACTTCACCAAGCAGCATCTCCGTTAGTGCGACTGTGATTTCGAACCGAACAGCCGATCCAAACCGTACACACGTTCCAATAAAATAATAAATACAAGACTTAATAAAATCACTACCGATGAAATGGACGCTACAAGCGGATCAAGCGTTTCCTGCATGTAGCTGAATATCGCCATCGGAAGCGTCGTCGTCGTCGGTGAGATCAGGAAGAGCGATACCGTTACATTGTCAAAGGATGTTAAGAAAGCAAAAATCGCTCCCGACAAGATCGCCGGCTTAATGATCGGCATCGTAATATCCCAAAAGACGTTGATCGGCTTCGCGCCCAAAATGTATGCGGCACGCTCCAGCGTATAATCAAAGGAGCTGAGCCCCGTCAGCACCAATCGCACGACATAGGGAATCGAAATTAAGATATGCGCCAACAGGAGACCGGTGAAGGTTCCCGCCAGTCCGATCCGTGTGAAAAAGAGCAGAGCCGCAATCCCGATGATCAGCGCCGGCACAGTAAGCGGGGACAGCAAAAGTCCGTTAATGATCCCTTTTCCTGGAAATTTGTACTTATGAAGGGCAAGACCGGCAATCGTTCCGATCAATGTTGAAAGCACCGCTGAAAGCGAAGCGAGCTGCAGACTGAACCAGAAGGATTCAACAAACTCGGGACGATCGAATATTCTTACGTACCAGTCGAAGGAAAAACCGACCGGAGGAAAAGAAAGATACTTTGCCGACGTTACTGAGGTCGGAATAATGATCAACAGCGGCGAGATGACAAATAATACAACAAAAAAGGTAATGACTCCCAGCGGAGTGATACGTTTGATCATGAGGAAAACACCTCTTTATACCGCTTTGTCTCCATAAGCCGGGTAAACAAAGTGACCAGGCCAATCGTCGATCCGAGCAGAAGGAATGCAAGTGCGGCACCAAGCGGCCAGTTCAACTGAGCCATAATTTTCTCGTAGGCAATGACCGGCAGCACCTTGACGGACGTTCCGCCCATCAGTGCCGGCGTAACGAATGCGCTCATCGACAGGCTGAACACGAGCGTCGTACCCGCCATGATGCCGGGCAGCGTAAGCGGGAGCGTCACCGTAAAGAAGGTGCGCAATTTGCTTGCGCCCAGAATACCTGCCGCTTTATACAGCGACTCGTCTATCTGGTACATGCTCGTGGCGATCGCCAGAATCATATAAACGATCAATGAATCGGTCAAGCCAATAACGACGCCAAGCTCGTTATACATCAGCTTAAGCGGCTGATCGATCCATCCCAGCTGCATTAACGTATTGTTAATCCAGCCCTTTTCCCCCAGGATAATCACCCAACCGAAGTTCCTGATAACAACGCTGATCAAGTGAGGCGAGATAATTAGGAACGTGATCAAACCGCGCATTTTACCCGAGCACTTCGCCATATACATGGCTACCGGATAGCCCAGAATGAGACAGGCCAGCACGGTTAACAAACCCATTTTGACCGTTCTCCACAAAATTTGCAGATAATAGGGATCCTGAACAAAGAGCACATAATTCTCGAAAGAAAAATGTCCGTCGCCGTCTTGAAGGCTGAGAATGAGAATATACAGCATCGGCAGCAGGAATACACCCGCCACAACGGCAAGGCTCGGGGCAAGGAGGAATGCGGCAGAACGTACGGAGGATAAAGCGCCTTTACCCATTAGCCCCATTCCCCTTTCCCGGAAATACGAACACATCCTCCGGCTTCCACTGTAATTTCACTTCATCGCCAGCCGTCCAAATGCGGTCCTGGCTGTCCGAAGGCATACGCACATTGATGACCGAGCTTCCGAGCAGGACTTCGCTTTCCGCATAGGAACCCAAAAACGATATTTGACCGATACGTCCCTGCGCTTCATTGCGGCTTTCCCCTTGCAGGCCTGCTCCGGTAGAGAAGGTTATCTTCTCCGGACGCACGTAGATCGATACCGCTTCCCCCGATTGAAAAGTCCGGCCTTTGAACGCCGCACGAAGCTGAAGGCCTTCATGGGTACGCAGCAGGATGCCATCCGTTTCTGAAGCGGATACTACGGTACCGCTCATCCGGTTCGATTTACCAATAAAGGTATGAACGAATTCTGAAGCCGGCATATTGTAGATATCCCACGGAGAGCCGATTTGCTCTACTTTGCCATGATCTAGTACAACAATCCGGTTCGACAGGTACATGGCTTCTTCCTGATCGTGCGTCACGAAAATCGTCGTTACGCCGATTTCCTGCTGCAGCCGCTTCAGCTCATCGCGAAGCTCCTCGCGGAGCTTCGCATCGAGGTTGCTGAGAGGTTCATCCAACAGCAGCAGGGAAGGCTCGGTCACCAACGCTCTGGCGATAGCAATCCGCTGGCGCTGACCGCCCGACAACTGCTTCGGGTAACGGTCCGATACATGCGGCAGCTTCACAAGCTCCAGCACCTTCTTCACGCGCTCCTGCATTTCCGGCTTCGGCGTTTTGCGCAGCTTAAGACCGTAGGCTACATTCTCAAATACCGTCATATGGGGAAATAAGGAGTACGTTTGAAACACCATGCCGAGCTCTCTTTTGTTGGAAGGAACGCCGTTCATTTTCTTTCCTTTGATGATCAGCTCGCCTTGGTCAGGCTCAAGAAAGCCTGCAATCATGTTAAGCGTAGTCGTCTTGCCGCATCCTGAAGGACCGAGGAAGGAGACGCATTCTCCTTGCTCGACCTGCAGGTTAAAGTTTTCTACAACGACATTGGAACCGAATTTTTTCTGGATGCCTTTCAATTCTACATCAATCGTTTTGGACACGGGGATCACCTATTTCCCTACCTTGGGTGCGATTTCTTTGTTGAAACGGTCAAGCCATTTTGGCGATTCGCTGCTAAGAACGGCATAATCGAACTTCACGGCTTTGCTCATATCTACTTTCAGCTTTTCGGAAATGTCTCCAGGAAGCTTCACATTCGTAGCCGGGTTATAATAAAGCTTTGTGGCATACGAGGTTTGCACTTCATCGGACAGCAGGAATTCAACGAACAGCTTGGCTGCGTTCGGGCTTTTCGCGCCTTTGACTACGGAAGCTACCGTCGGCACCAGGTTGGAGCCTTCCTTCGGAATGACGAATTGCAGGTCAAGTCCGGCGTCTTTCTGCACTAAGCTGCGGGCCATTGTCCATGCCGTATAAGCAGCGGTTTGGTTTTGCAGGTTCTGCTGCAATTGTGCTGCGTTTTTGGCAAATGTCGGCATATATCCCGCAATCGTTTCCAGCTTCTTAAAACCAGGCTCCATATCCTTCTCGGAACCGCCGTTGGCGTAAGACAGCATAATGAGCGCGGAACGGCCGAAGTTGCTGGAAATTTCGCTCAACGTAAGGTTGCCCTTCATTTCCGGTCTGGCCAGGTCGTTCCAGGATTCCGGAACCGGCAAGCCTTTGGATTGTACGAGGGCGGCATTATAGGAAATGCCCATTGGCGTAAAGTTGACGGCTACGCCGCTGTTCTCATTGACTTTAAGTTCAGGAGATACTTTGGTTATCGAAGGGACCTCTTTTTCGGTAATAGGCTCCCACAAGCCTTCGACGCGGCCTGCTTCCTGCTCGCCGGCTTCGATAACGGTTACATCAATCTGAGGAGAAGCCTTTTGCGCCTTAACCTTAGCCACGATTTCCGTTGCCACGCCTGCTACGTAAGTTAATTTTACATCAGGATACTTTTCATTGAACTTCTTGAACACTTCATCTTTCATCATTTGTTCAACAGTTGCCCCGTTACCTGCTACAACAAGCTGATTTTCCACAGCTGCGGCAGGATTATCCTGTCCTGTCGTTCCCGCTGCAGGTGCCGGAGCTTCCTTCGACGAAGAGCCGCATGCTGCCAGTACGGTTCCGCATAAAGTCAGAACTGCCAAAATCCCCACTTTTTTGTTCATTGATTTTCCTCCTTTGATGTGTTATCGTTCTCTATATGAGAACGACGTTTTCTATATGTAAAACATATTGTGATTTTAGCATGGAGCAGAAAGTTCTGCAATACTATTTTTTAAAAAAACCTTTTCCATGTAATATTACATAACATGATCTAGAAGGATATGGGAAGAAAACATCTTTTGTGATACACTTACTCTAATTTCATAGTGAATCCAGGCATATTAACTACGTAAGGAGCACATATACTATGGACAATCATTTATCATCGGTCAAAAACGGCGCGAAACTGCTGAAAATATTTTTGAATTCGCCCAAAGAGCTCGGTGTCAGCGAATTAAGCCGGAAGCTCGAGCTTTCCAAAGGAGCCGTACATAAGCTGCTAATGACGCTCGAAAGCGAGGGGTTCATCAAACAAAATCCTCTAAACAAACAGTACTCACTGGGATATACATTATTGGAGCTCGGGAACAAGGTGTTGAAAAACCATAATCTGGTTGATTTTTCCAAGCCATACCTGCATAGACTTTCCGAGAAGACCAAAGAGCTTGTCTGCCTGTGTATCATCGACGGCAGCGATGCCATTTATGTCGATAAAATCGATTCGCAGTATCCGATCCGCTTCAATGCGGAGGAATACCGCCGGTTTCCCTTATATGCCACTTCCGCAGCCAGAGCGATATTGGCTTTTCGTGATGAGGAATTTATTCAAGAGGTGCTGTCCGACGATTTAATCACGTTCACGCCGTATACCATTACCGATACGCAAAGGATGAAGGACCGGCTTGACGAAATCCGGAAGAACGGCTATGAAATCAGCTCCAATCTGCGTAACGTAGGGGCAACCGGAATTGCAGCTCCCATTTTCGACGCTTACGGTCATGTGCCCGCCTCTGTCAGCGTGATCGGACCATCCGACCGTATGACGCCTTATCAGGAGCAATGGACCCGGGAGCTGCTGCAGATTACGCGGGAAATATCCCATGAGCTGGGGTATCGGGAGGGCAGATAAACACGTAAGCGACTTCGCAGGATGGATATGTTTTCATATAAAAAGACTTGGCCGCTTTACAGGCCAAGTCTTCTTGGAAATGATCGATTTCATTTGTTTTTTTCGTCCAATAAAGAGGCGCCTGCGATGCCGGGATTGGTCATTTCATAGGGGTCGAGAATCAGATTCAGCTCTTCTTCCCTGAGCACATCGTACAGCAAGCACAGCTCCCTCACGGAACGTCCGGTCACAATAGCTTCGCGGGCGATGCGCGCTACCGTCTCGTAGCCCAGATGGGGATTGAGCGCAGTGATGATTCCCACACTTTTTTCCACGTACTCACCGCAGCGTTCCACATTGGCTTCGATGCCCTGCAGACAGTGCTTGTTAAACACCTGAAACACCTGATTCATCATGCTGAGCGATTGCAGCAAATTGAACACCAGGACCGGCTCCATCACATTAAGTTCAAGCTGTCCCGCTTCGGAAGCCAAGGAAATGGTATGGTCGTTGCCGATTACCTGAAACGCCACCTGATTGACAACCTCACACATGACCGGATTTACCTTTCCGGGCATAATGGAGGAGCCCGGCTGGCGGGGAGGCAGCATAATTTCACCGAGACCTGCACGCGGTCCCGACGCCATCAATCTTAAATCATTGGCGACTTTGGACATATTGATCATGCATACCTTCAGCGCCGAGGAAACCTCCGTGTAGGCATCCGTGTTTTGCGTAGCATCGACCAGATGCTCGGCGCTGACCAGCGGGAACCCGCTCTCTACCGCCAAGAGCTCCACTACGCGAACAATGTATCTCGGATCGGCGTTAAGTCCGGTTCCAACCGCCGTCGCCCCCATATTCACCTCGTACAGATGCCGCTGCGAATGTGCGATACGCTCAATATCCCGCGAGAGCACCCTTGCGTAGGCTTCGAATTCTTGTCCGAGACGGATCGGAACGCCATCCTGCAAATGCGTCCGCCCCATTTTGATCACTCCGTCGAAAGCTTTCGCCTTTTCGAGAAAAACGGCATGCAGCTCGCGCATGGTTGCAAGCAGCTTCTGTATGGATGAAAGGAGGGCGATATGAATGGCTGTCGGAAAAGCGTCGTTGGTCGATTGCGCCATATTGACGTGCGTATTCGGACTGACCGAAAAATATTCCCCTTTCGTTCCGCCCAAAAGCTCGATCGCCCGATTGGCAATCACTTCGTTGGCGTTCATGTTCAGCGAGGTGCCTGCTCCTCCTTGTATCGGGTCAACAATAAACTGATCGTGCCACTGTCCTTCAATAATTTCCTTTGCCGCTTGAACGATAGCCTGCCCGATGCGCGGATTCAGCTGCTTGATTTCCATATTAGCGGTGGCAGCCGCTTTCTTCACCAACCCTATCGCGCGGATCAAATCGGAATGAATTTTGTAGCCGGTGATCGGAAAATTTTCCACTGCCCTCAGCGTCTGAATGCCGTAGTAAGCTTGAGCCGGAACCTCTTTGGAGCCCAGAAAATCTTTTTCTACTCGCATCTGTGTCAAGATCGTATCCTCCTATCGTCGGAAAAGCATGAAAGCAGCTTGCTTGTTTCCCCGGCAAGATATGATAACAGCCTTTACTTATAATTATGCCCTCACCCTTGCTATCGCTAACCCGTCGTAGGCCGGCAGCAGCACACCCTCGAGTCGGGGATCCTGGGCCACCATCTCCGTAAACAGCCTCATCTTCGCAACCGCATTTCCCTTTGACTCCGGATTTATGGCTTTCCCGCGCATAAGTACATTGTCCCCGAGGATAACAGCCCCCGGATGAGCCAGCCTGATCGCCCACTCCAGGTAATTCGGGTAATTGCCTTTATCCGCGTCAATAAAAAAGAGGTTAAATCTTCTTCCTTCCTCCTCAAGTGCCTTCAGACTGTCCAGCGCTTCACCGACCCGGTATTCCACATTCTGTCCAAACCCCGCTTCGCTAAGATGCTTGTAAGCCAGATCCGCATATTCTTGCTTCAATTCCAGCGAGACAAGCTTACCGTCCTGCGGCAAACCGCGAGCCAGACAGATGCCGCTGTAACCCCCGAGCGCTCCGATTTCCAGCACCTCTTTTGCCCCTGCGATGCGCACAAGCATGGTCAATAACCGCCCGTAACCGGCAGCGATCGAAATTTCCGGCATGAGGTTGGCGCGGATGCTTTCTTTCACCCGCTCCAGCAGCTCATCCGTATCAAAAAGCTCATCAAGATACTGCTCCGCCGTTAATGGCGATGTCATGTTGTTTTCCATTCCTTCCCGATTCCGAGACATACGGCTGCAGCACTTAATCATTGCTGCTAATACGTTTGCCTCGTTGTATAATCACTGTCAATCGCCTATACTAATTAATTGTATGGCTTTTCCAAGCTTAGTTCAACCTGTTTATATTCGGGCTTTTCCCTTCATAACAGATACGGAGTGAATCAGTATGACATTACATTCGATTGAAATTATCGCCACCTCCCCTATGGGGCTTGAGGCCGTAGTGGCCAGAGAGGTTCGCGATCTAGGCTACGATCAAGTCACGGTTGAAAACGGTCGGGTGACGTTCGTCGGTGACTTTTTAGCCATATGCCGCGCCAACCTGTGGCTTCGTACGGCCGACCGCGTGCTCGTCAAGATGGGACAGTTTAAAGCCCGTACCTTTGACGAGCTGTTCGAGGGAGTAAAGGCTCTGCCTTGGCCGGATTGGATTCCCGAAGACGCGGAGTTCCCCGTCGAAGGAAGATCGCACAAGTCACAGCTGTCCAGCGTGCCCGCATGCCAAGGCATTGTCAAGAAAGCTGTTGTGGAAAGCATGAAGCTGCGATACGGCACGGAGTGGTTCCCCGAAACCGGCGGACGCTTCGTCATTGAGATGTCGCTTCTTAACGACACTGCTACGTTAACCCTGGACACCACCGGACCCGGTCTTCACAAGCGCGGCTACCGCAAGCTGGTAACGGAGGCCCCGCTGAAAGAAACCATGGCGGCGGCCATGGTACTGCTGAGCCGCTGGCAAGTCGAACGCCCGCTTTATGATCCGTTCTGCGGCTCGGGTACGATTCCGATCGAAGCCGCGATGATCGGATGGAATTTGGCTCCCGGCTTACGACGCAGCTTCAACGCTGAAGAGTGGCCGCTCGTTCCTCATGAATTATGGAATCAAGCCCGGGAAGAAGCTTATGATTTGGTAAAGGATGACATCCCTCTCCAGATTACAGGCTCCGATATCGATCCGAAAGCCATTGATGTCGCATTGGCTGCGGCGAAATCGGCCGGTCTGGCAAAGGAACTGACCCTGCAGGTGAGCCCGGTTGCCAAGGCCATGCCGCGGGGAGACTACGGCTGTATCATCACGAATCCGCCTTACGGCGAGCGCCTGGGCGACCACAGTGAAGCTGAACGGGCCATCCGACAATTTAGCCATGTATACGAGCAGCTGCCTACATGGTCTGCCTTTATCCTAAGTCCAAACAAGCAGCTTGAGCATCACATGGGGCGCAAAGCCGACAAGAAGCGCAAGCTGTTCAACGGCCGAATCGAATGCAATCTATACCAATATTTCGCCCCCGGCGGTCTATACGGCTGGCGCAGCAACAAGACAGAGTCTCCTCCCGATGCTTAAGATGGGCGGTCCGCTCTTTCGATCATCCTCTCCTGATTTTACTATTTCCATGTTGAGGTAATGGCAGTCTCAAAACCGGACAAACCAAAGAACCGCTTTAATGGCATTACGCCATTAAAGCGGTTCTTTTTGCGCTATGTATGGGTATTTCAGTTTGGCCGTCAGGCCTGACGAACCGTAGTCCCCCTGCAGCTCAAATAATCGAACAGCGGCATGAAAACGTCATTTTCCGCTTCACATCTAACAGACAGCTTGACCTCACCGCGCCAGTAAAAATTAATGATTTGATGGCTGCGCCCCTTCACCATTTCGACGTCCCACCATGGCGCAGACAGTTCATAGACCTCACGGTTGATGAACAATTTGGGGCCCTCGTTTGACAAAAACACGCCTACGAAATCATCCCCCACTTTCGTGTAAAAGCCTTTTCTTGATACGATGCTTCGATTCTGACCCTGCATCAGTTTCACTCCTTTTTCAAAAACAAAGAAATTCTCCATCTACGGGCACAAGAGTCTGCAAGTCTATGCGTCGCTCCGCACCTTCGATAACTGGCTGGCTTTGCGCCGGAACCTGCACTTTAGCCCCTATAGCTTTGCGTGCCCAGGCTTTCGCCTGGTTTGCCTTTATCGAGTACGCTCGAAAAATGTCTTTTTATGAAAGTTTATTTTCTTAAGAATAAAAGATAAGACCTAAGGAATACATAATTCCAATTTCCCAATTTCAACAAATCTATTGAGCCTTTGGAACTATTTTCAATGATTAACCTTCTATTTACACTAAAATCGCCCCTTCAGAATACGATTTTAGATGCTTGACACCTAAAAAAATGAATAAAATAGAAAAAAGCGGATTTTGAAGCCCTTATGGAATCCGCTGCAATCTGCGGTCCTATAAGCGTCTCTTCATCCGCTTTAATGTCACTTCACATATTTACTAGCCTTCTCGATCGCTTCGTCCTCCGTCTTGCCGGTAACATATCTGCCGTTGATGAAGATGAAGGCAAAGCGGGAGCATGGACCGCAGTAAGATTTGCATCCTACCTTGATTTCCGCGTCGGGGGCCAGCTTCTGCAATTTGGGCAGCGCCGTTTTGATTCTCATATGCTTGCATTTGTCACAAATTCGTATATCGTTGGCCATACGGGTGTTTCCTTTCTATTGCAGCTTACCTATACGGAACCCGACTAAAGCATTAGTGGTCGCCGTGGTTGCCTTTGCCCGGATTGGTCACCGAGAAGCCTTCCTCAGGCACATAGAAATAATCGATGCGAATCCCGTCCAAAAACGGATCATCCTTCTGAAGAATAACGTCGATGCCTTTGTCGGTCGAGACGACGACATCGTTCTCCGTAGGCTTGTCTAATTTCATACCGTAATGGGCATGATCACCGTGCGCATGCGTCACGAATACGCGAAGCTTCAATTCCTTGTCTTCTTCTTTTTCTATTTCGGCCAAAAGCACTTTGGCGGCATTACGCGAAATTTTGCAATTCATGACTTCCATCTCCCAGCGCTATCGTTTTCACCTTATTGTATAGAAACTCGGGAGCGAAAGCAACTTTTATTGCAATACGATGATCGTACGGCTGCATCCGACTGTAGACTTACACCCCATTCATATCCGTCCTCGTTCCCCATCCCCGGTACCCTCCGTTGTGTTGCTATTGTGTGACTTGTTATATAAAACGGAAAGTAGTGAATAATTTTAGATATTATGACAATGGAAATATTAACTTACCCTAAGGTAACGCGCTTCAGGTATCATACACCCAGCGCTTCGGTGAGCTGCAGCGCAAAATCAAATCCGTCAGCCCCAAATCGTTAACGGACACGCTGCGTCACCTGGAGGACAACGGCGTGCTGAAACGGACAGCCTACCCGACGGTCCCCTTTACCGTGGAATACAAGCTTACGCCTAAAGGCCAGGATTTGCACCGGATGTTAAAAGAAATGAAGCTCTGGGCGGCCGGATGGTGTACGCCAGCCGCAGAGGAATGATAAACCCGAGGTGACCGAATGATTCATTTTTACCGCAAATATTACAAAACCATCTTCGACATTGCTCTCCTGATTGTCACGGTGTATTTGTTCATGTACATCTTCAGTCTCTTATACCGGATTGCAACGCCGATCTTCTTTGCGTTTCTCATTTACATGATTATCGAGCCGCTCGCTAAATTCCTGCACCGCAGAGGGCTCAAGAAATCGATCGCTTCCGGCATCTCGACCATTTTATTTATTTTGGTCATTCTTGGGGCGATTACCGGACTCGGCGCTATTTTTACAACGCAGATCTTACAGCTTAAAGACAAGTTCCCCGAGTACACGGCCGTCATGGAAAGGGAAATCATACAGCGGTCCGAAGCTCTACAGGACTATTTGGGTCCGTTGCCAACGCAGGATCTGATTGAGCAGGCCAAAGAGTATTCCGCAGTCATCACCAGTAAAATCACCCAATTTGTGACCGGCTTTATTACGGGAACGTTTACGGCATTGACCTCCGTCTCCACCTTCTTGATTAATTTTGCCATCGGGATCATTCTGGCTTATTTCTTGAGCATCGAGATCGAGTCATGGAAGCGGACGGCGGAAGAGAAAACGCCAAAAACGTTTAAAAAAGCGTTCCACTTTCTGCGCGAAAATGTATTGAAAGGCATCGTCACCTACATCAAAGCACAGGCTAAGCTGATTACCCTTACCTTTATCGTCGTTTTCATTTCGCTGCTCTTATTGGGAGTGAAGAACGCTTTCTCCATCGCGCTGCTATCCGCGTTATTCGACGTGCTTCCGCTTTTGGGCGTATCCACACTCTTCATCCCGTGGATCATCTACCTGTTCATCGTTGGACAAACGACGCTGGCGATCTGGTTGTCTGTGCTGCTTGCCGTGGTCATTACAACCAGACAAATCCTTGAGCCCAAAATCACCGGCGATTCGCTAGGCGTATCCGCCTTTACCATGCTCGCGTTCATCATCATCTCACTTTCGCTCTTTGGTGTCGCAGGGTTGATTTTATCGCCGATACTGATCATTCTGATTAAGGCGCTGTATGAACAGGGATACTTGAAAAGATGGATTCGCATGCCTGCCGAAGAATATGAACAAGAAACCGGGGCCATCCGTTAGGCCCAAGCTACAACAGAGCTGCCCGCCCGGGCAGCTCTTGCCATTCATGCACCGTATTTACGCTCAGCCCGATCGGTAAACCAGTTCATCAGCAGCATCATGACGGCAACATCGTCAATAGGCAGCGCCGGCAGCGCATCAGGCATAATCCAATACACCAGTGCCGGGACGGCGAACAGCAGCTTCTCACGGACAGGAATTCTCGAAGAGCGCAGCAGCGGCACAATCCGGCGAAACACATGCGCCCATCGCCTTATCGATAATAAACGTCTCCACATGATGCTATCTCCTCCCTTGTGCTGCTCTTCAAACTCCTTATTCCCATTATACACCATTTGCATAGCAGCTTGCTGCATGGCGCACAGTATAACAAAGAAGCAAGCGAACGGCCGTTATGGCAGCGTCAGCTTGCCCCTTATCAAAAATACGCTTTTGCTATTTATGCTTTTTGCCTTGAACCGACGCCAGCCCCTCCAGCATGAGAGGAGTGAGATCGTAATAAATTTCCTCGAACTGCGAAAGAGGCAGCGGGTTAACACCGAAACCGGCTTCCACGGTGAATCCGGGTCGCCGATACTCTTGTATAAACCAATCTTTATACCCCGCATCGCTGTCCTGCAGCTTAACCGCTTCATATCCGCTCACTTCGGCCCAACGGCAAGCTATCGCTTCCGATTCCCGGGGCTCCAGCTCCCGGTAATTCCAATAGATTTCTTTTCCCTGTGTGTGAAACGCTGCCACAAGCTGAAAATCACGGCTTTTCGTGAATTCCGCCATTGCCGCCGCTTCCGGTTCGGTGAGCGGAGCAATTCCGGTATAATCCCTTGGACCCGGCCCGGGGACACTGCGGCGGTCGCGTTCGATCTCCCAGTTCGCCGGGAACTGATCATTAAGATCCACTCCGCGAATGTTCGCCTTCCAGCCCGAGAAATCCAGCGACCTGCCGTTCCATTCGACCAGCCGCTCATAATAGGGGTTTTCCATGGAAAGGCCGTTCAATACAAGCTCCACCCCGTCCGGATTGACCATAGGCACGATCCAAAGCGACGTTTGTTCGAACAGCGGCTTTACGTCACGTGCTCTAAGCGGTGAATCGTTCACATAAGCCGAAGCGTAATCCTCGGTGAATTTCATTAAAAGCAGGCTCGTAATCCATTCATTGGCGTGAAACGAGCCGTTATAATGCACTTCTACCGGCCCCGTTCCGATACGGACGGCGGGAATGCTCTTCCCGAGTACGCTCCTGCCGATCGAATAAACCATCAGGAACGGATACTTTTGCTCCAAGAGCATTAAATCCCTTATCATGTCCCGATAATCGTAAGGTTTGGCCGAATTCAAAGCTTCCGATGTCCTGACAGGTGGAACAGCAATGGTTTGTCCGGTACAAAAACGATGCGCATTCTTGCCCGTGCTTGCCATAATCAGATCTGTCCAGTTTACTTTGTTCCTTACGGCCATGTGCAACAATGGTTCTCCATACCGTAATATAGCAGGGAATATCATGGTGCAGCTCCCCTTCCAAGCATTAATCATCGAACCACGAATAAAGGCTCGATTGTCTAGCTAATGCTTATGACGGAAAATTAGACAATATTCGGAACCTGCCAAACCACAGGCGTTACTTTGATTTGCTCGTTCAGCCATGCTTGCGCGATCTTCTTGAACAATACCGGATCTCCGCTGCAGAAAAACTGATGGACGGGTACGGCGCCCGAAGTGACCAGCATCCCTTTATGATACAAGATTGTACTGATTTCCCGTGCCGTTTCGTCCGCAGAGCTGATCAGGGCAACCTCAGGTCCCATAACCGAAGAGATCATGTCGGAAAGAAAAGGATAATGCGTACAGCCCAGGATCAAGCAGTCCATCGGCTTCTGACGCAGCTCGTGCAACGTCTCCTCTACAACCCGCCGCGTCTGCTCGGCATGGAACAAGCCCTGCTCCACCAGCGGCACGAATGATGGACAAGCTTGACTGACCACCTGAATTTGCGGCGAGATTTGGCGTAGAGCGTTCTCGTAAGCACGGCTTTTGATGGTGCCTTCGGTTCCGATGACGCCGATCCTCTGACTTCTGCTCGTTTTGATCGCTGCACGAGCCCCCGGATGAACTACACCGACGACGGGGATCGATAGTCTGCTGCGAATCTCTTCAAGAGCCACGGCCGTTGCGGTATTACAGGCTATGACAATCATTTTGGGATGAAATTGAAGTAAATAGTCAACAATCTGGTGGGTAAATCCCAACACCTCTTCGGCCGGCCGCGGGCCGTATGGTGTACGGGCCGTATCGCCGAAATAGATGATCTTTTCTTGCGGCAGTTGACGCATGACCTCCTTGACTACGGTCAATCCCCCTACCCCTGAATCCAGTATGGCTATCGCTTGCTGCACGTGATTTCGCTTCCTTTATGTTGGTGTGTTAAACCGAATAATGTACTTTTCAGTTTATGAATTGCGGGAACAATTGGTACCAAGCGCTACCGTATACGCGCAAGCATTATTTTATCTTAACAGACCCCTTGACTAATGAAAACCCGCAGCCGGTTCGCAGATCCAGTGCTTGTCTTTATCGCGGCGGCTCAATATCGTTCAAAAGGGCAAATTCGTATCCTGCTTTTCGCACCGCTTTAATGATTCGGTCAAGAGCAAGGATATTTTCTGGCGAGCCTTGATGCATCAAGATGATGTTTCCGTCATGCAGATTGTTCATAATGTCGTTATACGGATCTTCCGCTCCGTTCTTGCGCGGCTCCCAATCTCTCATCGCCGTAGACCAAAACACGGAGGTATAGCCCATATCGGATACCATTTGTAATAGGTGCATGTTATATCTTCCGTAAGGGAACCGGAAATACGGTTGAATTTCCTTGCCCGTTACTTCTTTATAAAGCTTTTCGTAATCGTCAACCTCTTTGCGTACCTGTTCATCCGTTTGGTTGTTCATATCCGTATGCGTCATGGTGTGATTGGCGACCAAATGCCCATCGTTCACCAGCGTTCGGATGAAATCCGGATTTTTCTTCACGTTGTATCCGGCAATAAAAAAATTCGCCTTCACATCGTTATCCCTCAATGATTTGACCAGCAGGTCTATATCCCCGAGCGGGCCTCCGGTATCGATGGTCAAGTATACCTTCTTACCCGTTCCTACCCATAATGCCTTCATATTCTTCGTATATTTTTTTGTATCTCCAGGAAAATCCGGCACCTGACCTTTCGGCTTCTTCATGTAATACCACGAAAGCGCCTTTCGATCTCCGGGTAAGGCAGGCATAGCCGCGGACTCCTTCGGTTTTACCTGATCCTTTACAACAGGTCCTGCCGGGTTTCTCGGTCCCGTTGATGCTGCAGACGCCTTGCCGCCGCCGTAAACCGTGTTTGTCACCGGGGAACCTGCATCCATGGGCGGTGCTGCGGGCTCGGTTGGGGACGGCGCGGTCGTCCCCAAGCTCGTCGGATCGGCAGTCGCTGCCGGAGGCTTGTCCGGTACCCCTTCGGAAACGGGAGGCTTTGGCATCTCGGCCGTCGGTTCCCCGTTGCAGGCTGCCGCCAGCCCGCAAAAGACGGCGATAATAAACCAGCTCATTCCTTTTCTAATCATCTCAGTTCTCCTTCGCCCGTTGGTATAATCACCTTGCCCATGCTGCGGCGGCTTTTTATTTGCGCTCTGCGGCCCACATCAAAATGTGCAGGACCGTAATGATCACGAATGCGGTTAATGCCAGGAAAGGAATCGTGATAAATCCGAAATAATTCACATAGTCAACGTCGCATGGAATCGGACCGCAGGCTTGTGCAGCGTTTTTAAACCAGGCTGTTTTTTGCATCAAATAATGGTAAAGCGAGATGCCCGCCCCCCAAATCGACATTGGAAGGACATAGATGTACATATGCCGTTCCTTACGAACAGCAGCTATACCCAGAATAATGACGAGCGGATACATCAAAATTCGCTGATACCAGCAAAGCTTACATGGTATGTATTGCAGGATTTCCGAAAAATACAAGCTGCCCAGGGTCGCGGTCAATGCCACAAACCAGGAAAAATGCAGCCCGTTCTCGCGGATCGTGTTCTTCCAATTCATAAACCCATTCTCTCCTCTCTGCTAATCCCATCATATCAGAACCGGAGAAGGTGTTCCATTCTGCCGATAGCCTGTAATTCAGTGACAATAATCCCTTATCCAAAAGCAAACGGGCTTTCGCCCATTAAGGCACAGCCCGCTGATTTTAATGCTTCTTTTCATACTGAAAAGCTATATTCCACTGCCTTGCCGTTTGACTCCACCATTGTCTCCCACTGCTCCGGCGGAATGAGATCGACTACCGCCTTAATACCGATCCTGTCAAAATCGAGCCGCGGCACTTCCTCAAGCTTCAGCCGCTCTGTAATCATCCGATTCAGCACACCGGGAAAACGGCTCTCCATCAGCTGCAGGCGAAACAATCCCGTCTCAAAATCTTTGCGCGACGCATTGACGGAGCCTAACACACATTTATTTTCCAGCACAAGCTCCTGATTGATCATATCCGAGGAAATACGGATGCTCCGGTTTCCGGGCGTTACGCCCAGCAAGGCCAGCAAGCCGTTGGGACCGAGCGCGGTCATCGCATCGAAAGCAAGCGGACTGTACCCCGTGCATTCAAAGATAAGATCCGCCCGCTTGCCGCTGGACTTCAGGAATGCGTTCAGAGGCGGCAAAGATCCGCTGCCCGCTTCGGTTTTGGTCGCGTCCTCCGCCTGCTTGTACAACGCTCCGCAAGCCCGCACGAGCTCCGCGCCGGGAGAAGCTTCCGGAGACTTGGACCATACCACCGTGTCCAGCCCCAAACAGCGGCAGGTGAGCGCGGCCAGCAAGCCGAGAGGTCCGGAGCCCAGCACGACTGCGGTCTTCGGCTGCCATACGAGGCGCTGCTGAACGCGCTGAACCTCATCCCACACCTTCTCGACGATGCTCTGCGGCTCCGCCAGCATCCCGAAAGGCAACGCCTCCAGGGGCACTTTCACCAGATAGCGGGCGTCTTCCACATAATACTCCGATAAAAAACCGTCAGCGCCCTTGATCCCCCGCTCCACATACTGCCCGCTTTCGCAAAAATCCTGCCGTCCGTTGCGGCAGCTTACGCAATCCGGTTCGGTGCAGGGCCTTCGGACCAGGGCACAGACGGCATCGCCCGCACGGAAGCCTGTAGCCGGATCGGCTTCCATAACAACGCCCAGCGATTCGTGTCCGATCGTTAGAGCGTTCTGTCCTGCCGGAGGCACGCCGTATTTTTCGCTTATGATTTCCCGGTCGGTACCGTCAAGCCCAACGCAAAGCACGCGCACAAGTACGTCCGACGGTGTATTTCTGCGAGCCAGTTCTACCTCTCCAAGCTCCAGCTTTAGTTGTCCCTCCTGCCGTCCGCCGTCTGGAGCCAACCCGGTTACGCGTACGGCCTTCATCCCCGCTCACCTGCCTTCAACAGCTGCAAATCGCTTTGATCCGCACGGCTTTTGGCTTTGTGCCGGAACCTCTTCAGCTTCGATAAATACTCCTGTACCACTTTAACGAATGTGGCATGCGACCAGGTGAGCGGCGATACCGACAGCGGTTCGCCCGTAAAAGGATGAACCTGCTCCGCCAGCACGCCCGACGGCAGCGCATGACGGATCGTCCACTTCAGCAAATCGGCCGCTTCCTTCAGCTCAGGTTCTGTTTTGGCCGTCGCAATAACATATTCCGCATACCACAGCGTGCAAATAAACCATGGGTTACCGGGTACTTTTGCGATATCCTGGGTGACCTGATGATAATAGTCGTTCGAATAACGGGCAAGGCCGCCTATCTCCGTTTGCACCCACAGCCTCTCCCGAATGGCCTTCATCGTCGATGCGACCCGGGCATCTTCCGGAGCGAACAGACCAAAATCAAACATGGCGTACATACTTGCATCCAAGGTCAGGTCCTGCTCGTACCTTTGTTTCTCGTCATTCCAATAGAGCGAGCGGATGAATCGCTGTTCCGGCTCGTAGAAAAACTGCTGCTCCACCGCTTTTTTCATTCGTTCCGCTTTGTCCCGGTAATGCAAGGCCCTCAGCTTGTCATCAAAATAATCCGCAAACCCTGCGGCCGCCAATAAACCGGCATAAACGCTCGCCACAGTGAACAAATGCACGCCGTAACGCTCTTCCCATAAATCGTGGGAAGGCAGCGGCAGGCCCGAGGCATCCGTATATTTCACCATAAACTCGGCCGCCGGCATAATCAGCTTCTCGTAATCGTCGCGGGCTTCGTCTATCGTTCGGGCCAGGCGATGATGATGCCACAGCGTATACAGCACAAGGGCGGTTTCATCCTCTTGGATTGGAAGCTGCTTTTCCCCGCGCGCATTTACCCAAGGATGCCAGCTGGAGCCGACAGATCCGTCAGGATTATATTTATGCATCAAATATCCTTCTTCTGAGAGACCCTGTTTACAAAATTGAAAAAACCTCTTCGTCAGCGCATGATATCCTGAACGGTCCAGCGCATGCGTAATGAGCGCCCCATCTCTAGGCCACATGTATGAATACGTGTCTCTTGCAAATTTCATAATATCCGAATCGTTCGCCGCAATAATGGCTCCTCGGTTATCCGTATTAGATCTAATGATCAGCAGGCTTCTTTTGTAGAAAGACGCTATTTCGTCTTCCAACAGCTTCAAATCATGGTTGTCTTGCGACAGCCATTCCAGCCAATAATGATATGTGCGCTCCAGTAACGCATGAGGCGTTGCGGAGCGAACCGATTTTTCCAGCTTCGCCATTTCACGATAATCGCGGCCGAAGCATATCCAAAACCACACATCCTTGGTTCCTTTGGCCGGGAGATGGACCTCAAGCTCAATCGTGCCATCCACCGAGCCCTGTGCAATCGGATGACGTCCGAGCTGCCCGTCCTCGGCATCCCGCCAAGTGCCTTCCAGCCGATGCATCTCCTTCTGCCCGATCGCATACGATGTGGGAGAAGATTCTATTTGTCCTGTTTCTTGGCAAGAAAGCGACATGTACCGGTGTCCCTTATAAAATACAAGAGAGCGGAGCTCCGGATCAAAATACACCGTATCGCCTATATTATTTCCATATAAATGTAAGTCAAGATGGAAATACAGCCTTACCGTACGTTCTCGGTCGCGGTGATTATCTATCTGAACCTTACGCAAAAAGATATTATCCTGCATATCCACGCCATCGCGAAGCATCAATTTTAGCCCCAGACGATCGTGTACGCACGAAACGTTCGTTACCATCGAATCATTGAAGTAACCGGCCTGCTTTTTAAGCTCCGGATGATCGATCCAAAAGAATCCTTCCTCCGTCCATACACCAAAGTGCGATAAATGATCCAGCGCCTGATTCTCTTGACCTACATAAGGGTAATAAATATCACGCAAATTGTAGTTGATATCGAAATTCATCAATACATTCCCATTACCAATCGGCAAATCACGGGCCATGATCTATCCTCCTCTTCCGCGTATTTTCCTAATTTCCCCTAGCGTGGAAGTGTTTTATGCATGATAGAACCAAAAACCGATTTCATTATATGGGAATATGTGGTATAATTTGACTGCCTGCAAGCTTTTTACAATGATCCGCTACAAACCAAAAAAGACCGGCCCTCAGGCCAGTCGTTAAATATCTGTTCATCTATTATTTTCTTTTTCTTCCGTGTTTCACAAGAGTCATTCTGCGCGTATGCCTTAACCATGAATAATACGCTTTCAGGTCGCGAAGCTGGATGTCTTGGGAAACGCGTCCAAGAAACGTCACTACAATCATTTTGTGTAAAGGGTTGCCGGCAATGTCGATCTCGTCTTTCATCTCAACAAACTCTGAAACCATAACCAGATCTTCATCAATGAGATATACATCCTTCTCATTGGAATAATAGGGTTGTACTCCGCCGTTCTTCAATTTGTCCCACAAAAAGCTGCAAATATGCTCAATTCCGCCTTCTTCGCCTTCCACACGCTCAGACCACCGGCTTAGCGCGTGACTGGTAATCACGATGTCGGCGATTTTATACCCGTTAAACGAAACATAGAAGGGTTCATAGGTGCTCCAACGACTCATTACTTTGTCTCTCAATATCATTCTCCCCCCTTATGCTGCAAAAAGGTTATTACCTTTAATGTAGTATTCATATTACAGCTCGTCAAGGGGTACATCATCTGTTTAATACAATTTTAATAAAACTATTCCTTTTCCCGGGATTGTCCATTACAATAGTACTAGAAAGGAGTGAACAGGATGGGACAACCTATTCCTGAATTTGGAAAGTTTCTGGAAGGTCTTCGAGGCTCCATGTCTTTAAGAGAAGCGGCTAAAAAGAGCGGCCTTTCTCATGCTTATATCAGAGACCTGGAACTGGAACGAAACCGTTCAACCAACGACAAAATCACCCCTTCACCCGATACGCTGAAGAAGCTTTCGGCTGCATACGGTTATCCTTATACGGAATTGATGATTAAAGCGGGGCATCTGTTAAGCAGTGATGTCGTTTCGCAATCCAACGGCAACCGGTTAGACATGGAGCTGGAGCATGTTTATTTTATCGAAATCGGAATGAAGGACATCACTTATCATACAGAAGGCGCGAATATTGTCCATAATATCGATTCGCTGCTGGATTTCAGCACGTTTTTAGACGAGCTGGAAGAGCACAGCTTCAAGAAGATGGATACCGATCTGTACGTTAATCTAAATCATATCCGCAAATATGACGAACGCAAGGGTCTGCTGTTTTTTGATGAAGACGGCCTTGGCAACAGCGTTACCATCTCAGCGATCCGTCAGAAAAAATATCACGACATGATTGCCCGCAAAGTGGCGGTCAACACCCAAAAAAGCCTGGAATTCACTTTCGGCAAAAGCGGAAACGCCTCGTCTTTTTCCGCAGCCAACAAACAGATCTAACCAAAACGGCGCTAGCAGCAAGGGGCTGACATATGATGAGAGACATTATGAGAAATATTTCGTCTCCCCTTCCTTGTATTTTTAATCTTCATACAACCGCCGCCTATTGGCCCGTCTGCGCAATTATGTGCTGCGGGCCTGTTTTTCCTTTTTATATAGGGTCTAACAGCCAAAATCTTAGCTGTTTGGAGAACTTTCATTCCGATAAAATATCCTAGTGTATGTCTAGGGAAAGTTGGTATATTATGAGCGTAGTATATTTAATTCCCTTATTTTTTCTATGCTGGTTTTCCATGTTTGTGTTAGCCTTGGCGGTGTTTAGGCAGCGGCTTAAAGTATACTGGAAAAAGATTGCTGTCAGTACCATGGTGCTGACGCTTATTTCTGTTGTTGTCCAAACGACCCATTCGATTGTAGGCTTAATTTTACAGCCTCTTTTTGTTCTCTTGTGTTTTTATAGCATTTTCAGACTTCGGTTTTTATACGCTTTGATCGTTAGTGTTGTTGTCTATTTGGTAGAAACCACAACGGAAATGGGATTTTTTTGGATGATCAGCCGGATTACTTCGGAAAATTTTTATGTATTGGCGCAGGAAAGCGTAACGCTTCCGGCCGTATTTTTAATTTTGCTTAACCTGTCCGTGAGCTTGTTCCTTAAAAAATTCAGACTCGGCTTCTCATTTCTGCCCTTTCATATCAAAGGCAAGGAACACATTCAGCCGCGCTTTCGAAAAATGATGCTTTTTATTATGAGTATTGGCCTGATGGTCATCGTCCTGACCGTATATTCCATATTCTACTGGCAAGCCGAGGCTGCAATCATACAGCTGTTTTCGGTGCTCTTGCTAATCGGGATCCTGCGTTTTTTTTATGTAAAGGAATTATCGGATGAATAGAATTGGCGGGGGGGCTTCCCGTTATGATTTCAAGCTCAGGATCAGCAGTGAAATGAAGTTGATGACAAGATGAGCTCCGATCGTTGGAATGACCGACTGGGTTTTTTTATAGAAATAACAAAAGATCAGTCCGGTTAAAAAGTACCCGATAAATCGGTTCAAACTAAAATGTCCAAAGGCATAAATAAAAGATGAAATACCCGCCGCCGCCCAGAAAGGAAGAAACTTATTTAAATACCCGAAAATAATCTTCCTGTACACCAGCTCTTCGGCAATAGGCGCGACAATAATCGCATAAAATGGCATCAAAATATACGTCTGGATCAATTGATCGGATAGTCCTTCGGATGAACCGAATACAATCGTTGAAGCGGCTTGAGCGTATATCGCATATTGCAAGCTTTTGAAAAAAGCTTCTTTGGATCGGCTGCCCTTCAGCGATTCATTCCAATCGACCAGCTGCAATTCTTTTCTCATACAATAATAAATGAGTACAATGGCTATGAACGGCACAATAGCAACATAATATTTGTTATCGAAAATGGCTGCTCCTGTAGGCCGCGGACCGATAAGCAGCAAATAAATCAGCACAACGAAAATCTCATTTTTTTTCATAGTCTTTTGTACCCCGATCCTATGTGTAATCGTTGATTTATTATTTTATACCAGTATTATTCAAAAAAAGGAAAAATTCAAATTCACCGCAGGATTCGACACGATTCGCTTGTCACCCTACCTAAAGTATATTAAACTAAACTTCAGTAAATTTTATAAAACAAAATGTAATATTATTCGACATGAGACTAATTAACTATATACCAAGTGCTATTTACCCTATAAAATAGAGAGCAAGGGAGCTATACGAATGAGCTTTGCAGTAAAAGTGTTTCTTTCATCGATCGAACTAAGTACCATGATTGTACTTTCTTTAACGATGTTTCGTTTTCAGTTTTTTTACTATTTACATAAGATCTACGTTACCGCGTTAATGATGTCCTTGATTACATTTTATTTCAGAGATATCGCAGAATTAGGCAGTCTTGCCGTCTTATCCGCTCTTTCTGTGGAAATCATATTAATCATGATCATATACAGAATTCCTTTTTTCTACTCTCTTCTTGTCTGTGTGACCGGATTTATTGCCGGAGTCATTATAGAATCCGCCGTGATGCTTTCCGGTATTGCTTTGGGGTGGTTTGACCAAGTACAAATTCAACGTTCCGTTGCGGTGCTTGGTTCAATCCAATTGAGTACCGCATTCATTATCGGTCTGATCATCTATCTGCTGCAAAGAAGAAAAATAGGATTCCTGTTTAAAACCAAGTACCTGACATCCCGAACTGCACTTAAGGGATATAATTTTGTCTTGTCCGCTTTCTTAATTGTGAGTTTGGTATTGGCTCAAAATGAATTGATGTCTTTCTATAATAACTCTCTGAGTATAGTAAGCTCTACTTTTATTGCCTTGATCTTTTTGATTGGTATATATGTGGCTTATATCCACAATAAAAAAATCATTAGAGAAACTTATGAGAGGCCTGTGAAAGATGAACTTGATCGATCGCTCCGCATCGAGCATAGCAAAAGCAATCCGAAATAATTATGCTGAAGCCGCTTCAGAGAAGGTGCTGTTCTATTCTCTCAGCTTATTGATCAACACATCACTGGCTATTGTTTCAACTTTAATCATCTGCACATTTACGGGCCGCTTACAGGAGGCCGTTATAACGATATTTTCTTTTTTATTCCTTAGATACCTCAGTGGCGGCGCTCATCTAAAATCCTCACTGGGGTGTTGCCTTTTTTCCTTAACGGTTTTGACCTCCTTGGCCCATGCTGAATATTCGTACTTTACTGCCGGTTTGATTCTGAATATACTTAGCTTCATTATATTTATGCTCAAAGCACCGGAGGGGTTAGAAAATATAAGCCGAATTGCCCCCAAAAACTACCTGTATTTAAAAATCATATGTTTAGCGTTCATAGGCAGTAATTTCTTCCTCCAATCCTCCCTGTTATCTGCCGTCTTTTTTGTACAAGCCGTTACTTTAACCCAATTGGGATACTTCCTGTTTAGATTATTGGAGAGGAGGTGGCACATTGAAACAGAAAATGGCAAAAGTAGCTAATGGCATCGCTTTAGTTCTTGCTTCATTCTTTGTTTTCACCAACACCATCATCGCAAACCGTCCCGAGACCCCACAAGAGCTTTTGAAAAAATAAGATTCGTACTTAAGGGCTGACGGGCCATGGCGCGTCAGCCTCATCCTTTTCCCATGGAGCTGAACATTAATGCAGAAAATTCCCGTTACTCGCGATGGCAAGAGAGGTTCCGAGGTATTTGTAGTCGATGCATCCGATGTAATCAAGATCGACCGCATTCGTGACCGCGAAGTCATCATTTATACCAAAGACGAACAGTACTACCTGGATTTTTCCTTTGACAACTTAGAAGAATGGTTATTCGAGGACGGTTTTCGCCAGCTGGACAGCGCCAATATCGTCAATATGAATCATGTCGATCATTACGATTCCAAGAAAGGCCTACTGTTTCTGACATCAAACCGGAAGAGTCAAATCACGGCAACCGCCGCTAGAATTCATAAAGAGCACATTGAGAATGCCATGCAACTCATCAAGACATCCGAGGCCGCTTTATCGGAGGACAATCCCATTCTTCAGGAGGAGCTGTTCGCCAAAATCCTCAGCGAAACCGACGATTACCAGCTGCTGCGCTCCTATGCCACCATACGTGCGGTAAATGAACGCAGGCTTGCGGAGCAAAAAATTTTGCACATGGCCTACCACGACTCGTTAACCAACCTGCCTAACCGCACGATGTTTGACGAAAAGCTGAAAAATTATTTTGAAGAAGCGCAGCGTATCGGTTCGATGATGGCCGTTATTTTTCTTGATTTGGATCGTTTTAAAGTGATTAACGATACACTTGGACATCAGGTGGGAGATCAGCTGCTTCAAATGCTGGCCCGCAAGCTCCAAGAATATGTACGCGGCAAAGATATCGTTGCCCGCTTCGGCGGTGACGAATTCATCATCCTGCTTACGGGTATAACGCAGGAGGAGGAAGCGGCTCAATTTGCCAGAGGAATACCCGAATTGCTTAAAGAACCGTTCGTTATTGAGGAGCATGAGCTGTTCGTTACGCCAAGCATCGGCATTAGTATTTACCCCAAAGACGGCACCGAAGTGGAAAGCCTTTTAAAAAATGCGGACATCGCCATGTACCGTTCTAAAGAGAAGGGTGGCAATTCATATCATTATTACCACCCGGATATGAACAAGCGGTCGCTGCACCGTTTGAACCTTGAGGTGCATTTGCGCAAAGCCCTTGAGCGCGGAGAATTTGAAGTATATTTTCAGCCGATCGTTGATCTTCGCAGCGGATCCGTGTTTGGTATGGAGTCCCTTGTCCGTTGGCAGCATCCCGAATGGGGCATGATATCCCCTGCGGAATTTATTCCTCTGGCTGAAGAAACCGGTCTGATCGTACCGATCGGCAACTGGGTATTGAAGCAGTCCTGCAAGAAGAACAAGGAGTGGCAAAGCAAGGGCTTCTATCCTCTGGTTGTGTCCGTCAACATTTCGGCCATACAATTTCATCAGTCGAATTTTGTACAGGTGGTTATGGATGCCCTGCAGGAATCCGGCTTGGCCCCCGGTCAGCTCTGTCTGGAAATCACAGAAAATGTGGCCATGAAAAACGTTCCGTACGTCATCGAGACATTGCAAAAGCTGAAGGTGCTCGGCGTACGACTCTCCATTGATGACTTTGGCACCGGTTACTCCTCCTTAAGCTACTTGAAACGGTTCCATGTACATACGCTGAAAATCGACCAATCGTTTATTCGGGACATTTCCACCGATGAAGACAGTACTGCCATTGTAACCGCGTTGATCGCCATGTCCCGTCAATTAAAGATCAAGTCCTTGGCCGAAGGCGTAGAAACGACGGACCAGCTCCATTTCCTGATTGCTCAGGGCTGCGACGAGATTCAAGGCAATGTGTTCAGTAAACCGATCCCCGCCAATGACTTTGAACATTTGATTAAAAATAACAAGCAATTGTACTTAAACATCTGAGCCAGGAAAAAAGGCGGCCTCCGGCTGCAACTTTTTTTCTTTTTTTTTCGTCAAATGTTTGGTAATTTAGTCCATTTGGAGAGGATCTGAACCATGTCAGCACCTTTGTCCCGCAGCTCCCGTTCGCCATCGCATTCTTTAGCTGCAGCAGCTAATAAGAGAAAAAAAAACGTTAAAAAACGCGGTGCCTCCGCTTCGCTAACCTTATTTTTCTACACTCTTTTCGTCTTGTTGTTCTTCGGCGTTCTATTCTCATTATGGTTTTTTCTAACCGAATCAGGCACTAACCTACGATTTATGATGGCCGATACGCTGATTACAACACAGCACCGGCATTGGGCCAAATACATCATCGGCAGTGATGAGCTGGAGAAGCGGGTTAACCGGTATTGGGCGCAGTTTGACACCTATTCGGAAATCAAGGATAAGGGGCTTGTCCATGTAGGCGGCCAACCGACCTCCCCCGTTCATAAAGAGATAAAGAAGCCCATTGAGATTGAAGATATTCAGGGGACCAATTTTAAAGGAAAGCTCTTGATTGTCCATGATCCGACGATGCTGCGCATCGCTGTCCCCGGGAAAGCCGGAAAAGGAGAGAAGGTTTCCGATATGGTAAAGCGTCTGGATGCCCTGGCCGGCGTGAATGCGGGAGGGTTTGTTGATCCGGAATGGAAAGGAAACGGCTTTCAACCCACAGGTCTGGTCATGTCCAGGGGGAAAATATTTTATAATGACGGCGGCATGAATACTCCAAATCATATCGTCGGTATCGATAAAGAGGGACGTATGATCGCAGGAAAATATTCACCTTCCGAGCTTCTAAAAATGGGTGTGCAGGAAGCAGTCACGTTCGCTCCCAAGTTTATCGTCAACGGTGTCGGGCTGATCAAAAACCAAG
The DNA here is from genome assembly GCF_057814255.1 of Paenibacillus sp. F024. Classification (NCBI taxonomy): domain Bacteria; kingdom Bacillati; phylum Bacillota; class Bacilli; order Caryophanales; family Paenibacillaceae; genus Paenibacillus; species Paenibacillus sp. F024. The sequence continues at coordinate 66,678 of NZ_JBVASZ010000013.1, read as the reverse complement.
CCGAAGGCTGGGGAATCGCACCGCGGACCGCGATGGCCCAAAAGGCTGACGGGACGGTGATGTTCGCCGTAATTGACGGGCGTCAGCCCGGACACAGCATCGGCGCTACACTTTACGACATCCAGAAAATCTTTCTGGAGCGCGGCGCCGTGACGGCAGCTAATTTAGACGGAGGCTCATCCTCGGTGCTGGTGCTCGGCAATCAAGGAAATCCGGCTGGCTCCGCCCCTAAAACAAATACGGCCGTTATTGTGAATAAGCCGTCCAGTGAATATGGCGAGCGATATCTGCCGACAGCCTGGCTCGTATTCGAAGATCCAAAGAAAGCGAACATCCGCAATATTTGGGAAGGACTGGACCCGAGTAAAATCGACCCCTCCAAATGGTAAATCCATGAGGAAAACGGGGCCTGGAATTTCAATCCGGGTCCCGTTTTGTATGTTATGATTCCTCACGTTCTGCAGTTGTGGCGGCTACCGACGCTGCGGCTGCAGCAATATCATCCTGCTGTGGATCAGCTTTTTCCTTTTTCCAGGATTTCACTTCCTCCCCTACCTGAACCGCCACTCCTTTAGCTTTGCCCGCCCAATCGGAAGCATGCCGTCCGATCGTCTCTACCGTCGATTGGGACGTTTCGGACACGGCAGTAAAAATCTGCTTCGACTTCACAGCAACATCTCCTGCCAGCCGTTGTGTCTTCTCGCTGACCTGCTGAACTCCATCCGCAATGTCGTTTCTCAGCTCACGCCCCGACTTGGGCGCCAAAAGCAGTGCGGTTACGGCACCCAGCACACTGCCTATCACCGCTCCGATCATCAAATCCTTATTTTTTTTGTTTGCCGTCATTTTTTCTTCACTCCTTGGATTGATTTTTGGATGCCTTCAGTCGATGCCAGAGATGAAGTCCTGTCGTCATCAGCTCCATCAGGTCCTTGGCGGTATCCCGATTGTTAAGTACAGCTCTGCGAGCCTCCAATACCGTATCCTCCACGGCTAACGACACCGCTTTGACACTACGGGACATCCGGCCCACCGCCTCGCCCGTTTCATTCACTGCAGCAAACCAGACGTCAACCGTACGCAGCTTTTCCTGAATTTCTTCCATTACTTCAGTCGAGACCTTAAGCAGCCGCTCGGATTCCTCCGATGTTCTGCGCAGATGCTCCTGCATATTTTCGAGCTGCCTTTCGCTGCGTTTCAGCGTCTCTGTTGCCGTTCGTATCAACCGGGTGGCGAAAAATACGAATAGAAGGAATGCGAGCATGCAGAGCAAGAGTCCCCATTGCCACCACACCGCCGTCACCTCCGATCCATCAAGCTTCTGGACGAATGCCTATGAGATATTACATTATAAGACGCAGAAAGGCATTTTGACACAACATTTGAAAAAAAGGTTGCAAAAGCCTGTGCGAATGGAAAAACATGAGCATTTCATTGCCTCAGCCAGGTTGGCAACATACAAAAAGAAGGTATAATGGAGAGAAGTGATTGCGTTTTCTAATTCGCATGATTACATAAAGAAAGCGGTGGATACAACGATATGAACAAGGAGCACGGCTTACAACAAATTGAACAGGGAAAAATCATAGCTATTGTACGGGGTGTGGAAGAAAAGCACATTGCAGGTGTCGCGCAGGCGCTGTTGGCCGGGGGCATTCCCGTCATGGAGATTACGATGAATACCCCCGGAGCGCTCCGAATGATCGGAAAGCTGCAGGAGCAGTTCGGCGAGCATATGTACATCGGGGCCGGGACCGTATTGGATTTGGACGATGCCCGTGAAGCACTGGACGCAGGCGCATCCTATTTGGTCACCCCCAATATGGATGAAGAAGTGATCGCTTATGCCGTCCGTCGCGACGCTCCGATCTTCCCCGGGGCCATGACGCCGACGGAAATCGTAAAAGCATGGAAAGCCGGTGCGACAGCTGTGAAAATCTTCCCCGGGGCCAGTCTTGGCATGGGTTACATTAAAGAGCTGATGGGACCGCTGAACCACATCCCTATGATGGCTGTCGGGGGGGTTAATGAAGATAATATCAAAGAATTTATGAATATCGGCTGCTACGGAGTCGGCATCGGCGGCTCGCTTGTCAATTTAAAAGAAATTGCCGCCGGCAATTATGGCTGGATACAGGAAAAGGCATCGCGGTTAGCAGCTCGTTTAAAAGCTTAAGTTTGCTTTTATCGGAGAAAGCAAATGAGATCGAGGCTTGATGCAGCAAAAAGGCGGCCAAACGGCCGCCTTCATCTTTGCTTTATGCCTTCAGCACATCGTGGTCCACGTAGCGCTCACCGTTCAGCTCGCTGATCACGTTGATCGCCACCTTGGCTCCGTCTCCTGCTGTAATGATCGTATGCACGCTAACTCCTGCGGCCGTTCCGGCCGCCCAGATGCCTGGTACTGCCGTCTTGCCGTTAATGTCGGCATCAATGACCGTTTTAATCCGAGGCTCCGTACCCGGCTTTGTGGCTACGCCAATCTTTTCCGCGAGTTCGACGGAAATGCCCGTGGCAAGAATGACATGCTTCGCCTCATAGCTTCCGTTCTCCGTTTCTACCTGGAAAACATCACCGGATTTGGTTACGCTGACCACCTTGGATTGTACCAATTCAGCGCCAAACTTGGCTGCTTGCTTCTTTCCGATTTCCACGAGATCCGGACCCGAAATTTCCATGACTCCATAGTGATTCTCTACCCATGCCCGTTTCGTCATGCTTTGATCACTATCGATTACTACTGTCTTCTTCCCGGCCTTAGCGGCGAAAAGCGCTGCACTCGATCCGGCTGGTCCTGCTCCAATAATAGCAACATCGTAAGACATGATACATTCTCCTTTCCAGTCTCGAACACGCGAACAGAGAGAGGGTTCGCTGCTCCAAATTTCTAACAAAATCGAATATACTACTATAAAGTAAGAGCGAGTCTATTACCATTATCCTCCAAACCAGTTGCTATGTCAACTTCGTACGTCAACCGGCAACCTCCGTTTTCTCTAAAAAAAGTTCAAATAAATTTTTCGTCGAAAATTTAATATTTTTGTAACAATTTACCCATCAATATACGTTATTATGATAGATAGTGCATATTTTACCTTATCAGGAGGAACTACGGATGTTGTCATCACGCAAGAAGAATAAAAAGAAGCGCAAAACGCTGCGCAGCGTCCTGCTCACCCTCGGGATTTTGGGTATCGGAGCAGCAGGCTATGCAGGGTATTTAATACATAAAGCGGATACTGCGCTGAAACAAATGTCCGTTTCCGCCGCAGGCGTGAATAAGGCAGATGCAGAGATTGGCACGGAGCTTAAACCGATGAGCTTCCTGCTTGTCGGGTTGGATAATCGCAGCGGCAGCGGCGGAAGCATGAACAGCGACGTGATGATGCTGGTCTCGCTCAATCCTGAGATGCGTTCGGCCACCATGGTTTCCATCCCGCGAGATCTGCAGCTAAAGCCAAGAGAATTCGGGTTATCCTCTCAGAAAGCCAACTATTATTTTGCTTACTATTACAATAAGGACCGCGAAACGGCCTTATCCAATACCAAACAATTTTTCAGCAATATGTTTAATGTGCCTATCGATTATATGGCGGTAATCGATTTTGACGGCTTCCGTCAGGTGGTCGATGAGCTTGATGGAATTGAAATTGATGTAGACATGGATATGCGGTATGTTGATAACTACGACGGGACGAACATTAACCTGTCCCAAGGGCTGCAAACGCTCGACGGCAAGGAAACGCTTGATTTTCTGCGCTACCGCAAATCCAACAGGGGCACGCAGGAATCCTCGGACATAGCCCGTAACGAAAGGCAGCAGAAGGTTGTCTCTACACTGCTTGATAAAATGACTTCGTTTAACGGTATCACCCAATGGGGCGGATTGCTCGAAATTGCCGGCAGAAACGTACAAACGGATATTCCGGCAGATCAGCTGCGCAAGTTTATCTTGACCTTCCAAAAGCTTAAGCCCGATCATATCGAATCGATTCCACTGGAGGGACGTTGGGACAGCCCTTACATTGTCCCCAAAGAAGAGGATCTCAGCGCCGCCATTGCTTCACTTCGGACCCAGCTGGGCCTGCCTGCGGAAAGCAGCACGGTTACCCGTGCGACCTATGGCTCGAGCTCGCTTTCCAAGCGCTTCGGCATTGACCCTTATATCCCCGAGCGCAGGGAGCAAAGCACAAGCCAATCATCAAACAACAGGACAGCCCGATAAAGGGCCTCCTGTTATTTGTGCTGTCTAAATTTACCGAGCGGTGAAATAAAATAGTCGAAACGAGCAAGCCGGACCCGTGGATCAAAGCTTTAGTAGGAAGCATTAGTTTAATAGGTCGCAAACAGCTGTTTTAAATCCGACACGAGTTCACCGTTCGCCTCTTCCTGCTCACTTTCGAATTTTTCGATCAATGAAGCCGTAACAAATTCGGCATTGACACTATAATGCTTCAGCAAAGCCGCCAGCTTCTCCAAATGCTCATGGTTTTCGATAATTTCATTCATCCTGCTCATTACAGATGTCTCCTGAAAATTTGGGTAGCGGCCAAGGACGCTGCCGCATCGTCCATATCGTCATAAAATTCCTCGTCGTCCGGATGGACGATTTGTTCGTTTAATATTTCCGCCGCTTCACCTTCCGTCAAGTGTCTGCCGAACTCCAGCTCCAGGCGCCGCTTGTATTCGTTCTCCATGTTTTTCCCTCCAGCTTGGTATGGATATTATTTTTTTCCGAACTTCCGATTTTTATAAAATAAAAAACCATCTCCAGCGGCACGACCGTTCAGAAGATGGTTTATTTAGGTTGTATAACATAGGCGCAGTGGCTGCCTCCCTTAGCCAGACATTCCGTTCGCTCCACCCGCGCTTCTTTGCCAAGCAGGCTTTCGAACATCTCCAGCTCGCAGCTGCAAGCATGATTATATTGGTTCGCCACCTGCGAGATGGGACAGTTATGCTCCTTCAGCAAAAAGGACCCGTCTTCTTTACGTTCCAGCTCCACCATGTAGCCGTTCGCATTCTGAATGTCGGAAAGCTCCATTATCCGGTCTGCCAAGGCTTTTCCTTCCATCCGGTTCTCATAGCGTTTGATCAAGCGCTGCTTTCTGCGATCGAACAGCAGATTCACCTTATCTTCTCCCAAAGCGGCTTCCAGCTCTTCCAACAAATCCAACGTTAAATGCTGGTATTTTTTAGGAAACAAGTCCTCCGCGTTCTCTGTCAGCGAATACTGATTCATGGGTCTGCCTATGGCCTGCCGAACCAGCTCCGATTCAATCAGGTTGTCTCGCTCCAGCGTGTTCAAATGACGCCTTACGGCCATTTCTGTGATAACCAGCTGTCTGGACATCTCGCCAACGCTCAGCGGCCCCTTGGTTTTAAGCATGGTCAAAATCATTTTTCTTGTGGATATATCCGTCTCGTGGTTCATCCGGTCTCACCGTCCTTCTTGTTAGCCGAACGCCGCTTCAACCTGGCGCGTCTTGTACCGTCTGAATACAACACATTGTAAACGAAAATAATCCATAAGTAAATGACCATACTTCAGTGCACAAAGAACCGCGAAAGAGGCTTGAGAGCGGATTTTTACTGTATGATATCCCGGATGGTTTATCATGTACCCGCTGCCAAACCGCCTAAAGCATTTCCTTACGTATGAACGCGGGTACGGCTTCGGCGAATACCGAGAGTGCTTCCGGAAGCCGGATAATCATGGGATGCAATCCATTATCCATAAGCTTTGTGTAATCCTGAGTTAACGGGCGGCGCAGCAAAACCAGTTCTTTTAACACGGCAGCCGTCTCCTGCCCGAAAACGCCCTCATCGCCCAAAATGTCGATGATATCCTCATAGCTGCTTGCATCGCGCATCATAAACGCATCGATCAGCAGACTGCCTACATCGGTGACCGTTTCGATAGCAAGATGAAGCGCCCGCTCTTGAGCGAATTGCAGGAGAAGCGGGTCCCCCGAAGCTAGCGCCTGCCCGTCTGCCGGCCATGCTTCTCTTAACTTGGCGCAAGCCTTTAGCAGCGTAGGCACAAAGGACAAACGCAGATCGATTTGCTCCTGATTGACATAGTACATGCGGTTATCTCCGTTTCTTATTTTTCCGTTTAGACCATAACAGAATCACAGGGAATGATATTAACAACAGAACAATCAGCAGGACGGCCTGCATCAAGTATTCGTAGCTCATCGTTATTCATTCTCCTTACAGTGTATACCTTCGCGCACATATGCCCAATGGTTCGTCGGGCCGTGACCTCCGCCAATTCCCAGTTCGTTACGGATCGCCAGTGTAATGAAGCGCTTGGCCGTATGCGCGGCTTCCAGAAGCGGCTTTCCTTTGGCAAGCTCGGCGCAAATCGCCGCGGAGAAGGTGCAGCCTGTCCCGTGCGTATGGCGCGTCTCATAACGCTTTGCTGTCAGCAGGTGAAAGCTATCACCGTCGTACAGCACGTCGGTAGGCTCGCCGCTGCGGTGACCGCCCTTCACGATCGCTGCTGAAGCGCCAAGCTCCTTCACGATCCGCGCAGCCGCCATCTTCATATCCTCAAGTGAAGACAAGGTCATCCCCGTGATGACCTCCGCTTCCGGAATATTCGGAGTAACCACAGCAGCCAGCGGCAGCAGCTTTTCGCGCAATGCGTCCTGAGCATTCGCGGCAAGAAGGCTGGCTCCGCCTTTTGCGACCATCACAGGATCTACCACCAATCGTTTAAGGCCTGCTTTACGAATACAGCCCGCTACAAGCTCAATGACCTCCGGCTGTGAAAGCATGCCTGTTTTGGCCGCATCGGCTCCAAGATCCGAAAGGACCGCCTCGATCTGCTTTTCGATTCCTTCGAGCGGGATATCGTATATTCCATGCACACCCAATGTATTTTGTGCCGTGACGGCCGTGATGGCGGACATTCCGAACACGTCCAGCATTTGAAACGTTTTGAGATCGGCTTGAATCCCCGCACCGCCGCCGCTATCCGAACCGGCGATGGTCAGAGCTTTAGATATGACCATTCCTACAATCTCCTTATTCAATAAGATACACTAATGTCGGGAATTTCCTTCATTTTAAGTTTAGTCTTCCGTCGGTTTACCGTCAAGAAGCCGAATGGAAAGGGTCGATCGGTTTGGTGATCATTTTATGACAACTGGAATAAACGTTTTGACGCCGCCAAAGCGAAAGCGTTATGATGAAGTTAACGAATGAGCTACAGAAAGGGTCCGATCTTTTTGACAATGTACAGGAGGCATGCGCTGCACGTTATCACCACGGGAAGACAGGAGCTTGGCGAGGTGGCCGCCATTTTAAAACGGTGCCCGGCGACGCTCATCGATGTCCTGCATGTACGCGAGAAGCACAGGAGCGCACACGAGCTTGTACGGTGGCAATCGGCGCTCAAGCCACTGCTTCCCGGGACAGCGATCGTGCTGAACGATCGTTTGGACGCAGCGCTGGCCGCTTCGGCGGAAGGCGTGCAGCTCACAGGAAACAGTCTGTCTCCCGCCGAGGCTCGGGCTGTTGCCCCCAAAGGCATGATGATCGGCTGCTCGGTACATTCTGCAGATGAAGCAGCCGCGGCTTCACGCCAAGGAGCGGATTATCTCATTTTCGGTCATGTATACGCTACGGCCTCGAAGCCCGGGCTTGCCCCTAGAGGCATTGCCGCTCTTAAGGAGGCCGTCGAGGCTGCAGCCATACCGGTCATCGCCATTGGAGGCATTGAGCCGCATAGCGTAGACGAGGTTCTATCCACCGGGGCAGCAGGGATAGCTGTGCTTTCTTCTGTCCTGCTGCACACTGACCCCATTGGACAAGTATACGCTTTCCGTGAAGCGCTCGATCGGACTAAGCACAAACCAAGGAGAGGATTAACATGAGCACGGCAGCAAAAGAACCCGGCGGCAGCACAACAGCTCCCTCCGCAATCATTATCGGAGGTGGGGTCATCGGCTGTGCCGCGGCCTATGAGCTGTCTAAAGCCGGTTTTACCTGCACCCTTCTAGATAAAGGGGGTATGAATCAGGAAGCGTCCACAGCTGCCGCAGGTATGCTTGGGGCTCAGGTGGAAACGCATCACCCCGGGCCGTTCTATGAGCTTTGCCGGCAAAGCCAGGACATATATCCTGCTTGGATCGATGAGCTGGAGCAGATCAGCGGTGTGTCTGTACAATACATCGGCAAGGGCATTCTGCGCGCCGCCCTGACCGAAGACGACGAGCATGAGCTCCGCAGCCGTCTGTCGTGGATTCAGAAAGCCGACTGGCTGAACCCGGAGGAAATGCGGAAGATAGAGCCGGAGTTGTCCTCCGCCATACGGGGAGGATTACATTTTCACGCCGATCATCAGGTCCATCCGGTCTGGCTCGCCAAATCGCTTCGCGCAGCCATAGTACGTCAGGGCTGCCGCATTCGCGAATGGACGCCCGTATTCAAGCTGCTGGCAGAGCCCGGTACCGGACGAATCTGCGGCGTTCAAACCTCGGAGGGTCCCCTGCATGCCGATATCCTCGTCCTTTCTACCGGAGCCTGGAGTCCGGCATTGACCGAACCGCTTGGCATCAGCTTAGACATGTTTCCCGTAAAAGGGCAGTGCATATCGGTCAAAACCGGAGCTCCCCTTATCCGTTCTACGGTGTTTACTCATGGCTGCTATATTGTACCGAAGCTCGACGGAAGCTATATTGTCGGAGCTACGCAAGAGGAAGCCGGTTTCGATAAGCAGGTTACCGTAAAGGCCATTGCCGGGCTTCACGGCAAAGCTGCCGAGCTGCTGCCTCGGATGGAAGAGGCTGAATTTATAAGCACATGGGCGGGGCTGCGCCCCGGGACGCGGGACGGGCTGCCGTTCCTCGGCACAATTCATGAGCATCCCGGATTGATTTTCGCAACGGGTCATTACAGAAACGGAATTCTACTCGCTCCGGTCACCGGCAGAATCGTTGCCCAGATCGCGAAAGGAGAAAAGCCGCAGATGGATCTCAAGCCATTTTCGCCTCTGAGAGCTTCTGCAGCAGCTATAGGATCATGATGATTTCAAACGGGCGAGCAGCGCCCAGCGCCGTTCATGACGGCGTTTGTATTTCGGAAGCCCCCGGTAAAGTTCCACAGCCTCACGGAACGCCCGGCGGGCTTCTTCCTCTCTGCCTAACCTGCGATACAACAACCCTAGCAAATAATACGCTTCGCAGGAAGAGGAATTCACCTCACGGAACCGCTCCAGATACCCGATCGCTTTCCTGGTATCCGTACCCGCGAAGGCTTCGCCCAATTTCAGAAAGGGATCGCCGTATTTTACTCTGGGATTGAATTCAACCGCCTGCAGAATCAAGCGTTCTCCTTCTTCCACCTTTCCGAGCTTCAGCTTGCAAATCCCCTTCTCGCTCAGCACATCCGCGGAATCCTCCATCACTTCGCCTACCTGCTCCAGCAGCTCAAGCGCCAAAGCATATTTTTTTTGTTCCATATAGATTCTGGCAATATCCAGCTTGGTCGAAGTATGATGCGGGCTGAGACGAAGCTCCTCCTTGAGCCTCGACAAGCGTCGCGATCTTTTAAGCGGCTTAAGCACGCTCGGCGTGATTCCAATAAAGCGGCGATCCAGCATATAAAAAATGATCAACAGTACGATAAGTGCGATGAACGGATTGCCTAGAATCCACCACAACATGGAAAAAATCAAAATTTTGCCCATTCTTCATCACTTCCTGCCCTCATTTATTCTTAGCCGATTGTACCACATTTGGCTAATTAAATAACAACGCGCAAGCCTATCCCGGTTTGGACAGCCCGATCCGGACATTTACCCTTTATTTTGCAGTATAATCAAGATATGGCATAATGACAAAATGAAAAGAAAAAATGTTCGAAATCGCCCGGCTACATGTGAACGTTCTCTGAACGTGCAGGAATTCGCAGAAGCGTCAGCGAATGGGTGATTTGATAAGGTAAGCCGATCAGGAGGAACCAAGAATGATGAACGAAGCACAGGCTGACAAATGGCGGAAAACAAGGCAAATGGGAAAAGCAAAATATGTAATGTACTGCGGAGTCGTAAGCTGGGGATTGCTGCTGACCCTTTTTTTTACCGGGATTGAATGGCTTTCGCAACAGACCTTCATCAGCTCGTGGTTTACGATCCGTCTTGTGGTATTTAGCATCGTCGGATTTTTCATCGCCAATTTCCGTTGGGATGCGAACGAAAGAAAATTTCATCAATGGTCACAGAAGCAGAAGTAAGGAGTCGGATGGCAGGCTTCCGACTCCTGCTTTTTTTCATTCATCTTCTCTATTCTCCACCGGTACCTTAACATCCCGGCCCGGTTGGTTGACCGTTTCTTTTGACTTTAAAAAAATTATTCACTTGACTTTCGTAAGTTATTTCGATTATTATACTTACGTAAAGTAAGTTATTATAAAAACTTCTTTCAACTTAGAGGAGGCTGCACTATGTCTACCGTATTATTTATCAAAGCAAACGATCGTCCTGCCGATCAAGCAATCAGTGTCAAGCTGTACAATACTTTTTTGGAAAGCTATAAACAGTCTCACCCTGCTGACCAAATTACAGAGCTGGACCTGTTTGCCGAAAATCTTCCTTATTACGATACTGTCGCCATGACCGGTATGTACAAGCTTGCCAACGGATTTGAGCTGACTGCAGAAGAAAAGCAGGCGACCGAAGTCGTTAACCGCTATCTGAATCAATTTTTGGCTGCCGATAAAGTGGTGATTGCTTTTCCATTGTGGAACTTCACCGTCCCTGCACAGCTGATCACATACCTCACTTACCTAAGCCAAGCAGGCAAAACATTCAAATATACTGCAGAAGGCCCTGTTGGTCTTGCCGGCGACAAAAAGGTCGTACTGCTTAACGCCCGCGGCGGCGTTTACTCAGAAGGTCCGATGGCTCAATTGGAAATGTCGCTTAATTATGTCAAGAACATCATGGGCTTCTTCGGAGTTACCGATATTGAAACAACGGTCATCGAAGGACACAATCAGTTCCCTGACCGTGCGCAATCCATCGTAGAAGAAGGATTGAACCAGGCTTCCAAGCTGGCTGCCTCCTTCTAAGCACGTAAACGCAAGACTCCCGGTCCGGCATGCCGCACCGCGGAGTCTTTTTCTTTTCCCTAAGAAAAAAAACGCAAAAAAATAGCCCGCAATCTCCGGGATTGCAGGCTATCAAGGGATATATATATTAAAAAGGGGGTCGATAATTATTATAAACCATGAACATTAAGTCCAAATAAAAGACAGATTACAGTTTTGTTACATTCTATCCGAACCTGTTATCCATTTGTGGGCGCCGGCTCTCCGCCTGCTTTCTTTTTCATGACGAATTGGGCGAAAAAGAGCAATACCTCATTGTTTACGAATGAAATAATTAAACCAAACAAGCCGAACATACGCGAAAAATGGTGATCCGGTCCCGCAAAAACCGATGCCCACCACCAGCAGGCAGCGACTGTGATAATCACGTTAACCGCAGTACCTGTCAAAAACGACAGAAGAAGCTTTTTGGTTTTGAGCATGAAGCCGATGCCGACAAGACCTGTCAAAATACACCCGGCTCCCAGAATGAACCAATAAATGGAGTCATATGTCAAGGTGTTCCACTCCCCGAAAGATTACCTAGCTTTCACTACTTCATCCACAAGATTACCACGAAACCATTAGCCGTACAACCGTCCCTCTCCTATAGACTTAAAATTGTCATTTGTTTGAAGACATCGTTAACGAACCGTCATTGAATTGACAAAAATACCGGTTGAGTGGATTCATCATGTATAAAATCCTCCCGCATTTTGACAAGGTCTTATACCTCTCCCAATGTAGGCTTCGGGAAATTGGGCAATTCGTGGTACAATGGATACTGTAGATAAGTATAAAGGGGGATTCCATGACAAGCCGGCAAGATTTATATGAGTTGGAGGAAACATTCAGACAGTTGTTTCGAAGAATAAGAGCAAGCTGGTCCAAATTTGAAGAGCAAGGTGTATCGGCTTCGCAAGCCATTATTCTGGAAAAATTGGATAGCGAGGGACCCCTCAAGGTATCCCAAATCGCCGAAGCGCTATGGATTACTTCCGGGGCCGTTACAACGTTATCCGATAAGCTGATTGCGGGAGGGTTTGCCGAAAGGACCCGGTCTGAGGAAGACCGCAGGGTGGTCATGATGGAAATTACGGACAAAGGCAGAGAAATCCTCGCTGCCTTGAAGGCCCATAGGAAAAAAGTGGTTGAGGCATACTTTGGAGAATTACCCGAAGAGGATGTACGTCATTTAAACCGCATTTTCAATCAGATATTAAGCAGAGAAGAGACATCTTAAACCGCTGCACTGCGCTTAAGAACGCAGTTTATTCATTAGCGGCACACGGTATTTCGTGAGAGCGAACAGAAAAACATAGTAGCCTGTGACTGTGAAAATCACGCTGTTGATGATGGCGCCTGCTGTAAAATCAATGCCCAGCTGCGCCCAGCTTTGAACACTCTCTGCGGCTTCCACATATTCCACTTTATCAATGTCGATATCTGCAGGAGCATGTCTGCTGAAGTGCGAAGATACGAACCCGCCGATTTTATAATTGAGGTAGAACAGTACCGGCCAGAGAAAAGAACCGAGCGCCGCAGCAAGAACAGCTGCCGCTACACTGGCTTTAAACAAGCGTGCCAGCGCGGCTGAAAGAAGAGCTCCGATACCGAACGTAGGAAACCAGCACGGAATAAAACCTACAACCAGACCTAAAGACACATTACGTGCGGCCGACTTCACCCGGATTAACCGGATCAGGGCCCATCTCCATTTTCTTGTCCATTTCATTATTCCATCTCCTGAACCTCTGATAAAAACGAATAGGAGCAGCTATGGCTCCTATTCGTTTGGGCTTCCATGGTACTTATTCTCCATTATAGTTACGGAACCGGTCTGTGACAAGGGTAAGTCTGCATCATTCCGCTTCATCAGAATCATCTTTTGCCATAACCGTTCATACCATAATAGCAACAAAGCCGAGAAGGAGCGTGTCTGTATGTACCATACGATTCAGCTTCTAATGTGGTTGGCGTTGCTCGGAGCGATCCTCGCTGGGTTTATGGCGGTTTTGCTTCAATTCATTGTAAGCGATTCCATAGAATACGATATGGAATTTTTGTGGAACCATCGATATACACTTGAAGATCTGAACCTCGACAGGGAAGAGCCATCATGAATGAAAGACGGCCTCGGCAGGCCGTTTTCTCTTTTTTATTACGCTTAACTTAAGGAATCCGGGGCCGAAGCAGATGAGCCGCCCTTTCCTTCCCCCAGCCGGGAAGCTTGAAGCACTAAAGCAAACATCAGCACATAGAACAGAACCAAGACCCATAACGCCTGTTGAATGGATAGGCGTTCCATAAGCCATCCCGTCAAGAGAGGAACGAGGGCGCCGCCAACCCCTCCCGCGGCAATCAGCATGCTGGTAATCCGTTCCTCTCTTCCCCGGAAGAACTCATTGGCATAAACCAGCGCAACGGCAAACATGCCGGACATCATAAGTCCGAGAAGAAGGATTAATGCGAAGCTGGATACTGCTCCGCTTACCATGATAAAGCCGGTCAAAATCAAGGCTCCCCCGATGGAGCTGATAAGCAAATACCGTGATTTACCCAGCTTCTCCGCGAGCTGCGCGGCAAATAACCGGCCAACGGTAACAGCGGCCCAAAAGCAGGTGACTCCCAGCGCACCGATTTCCGGTTTAACCCCTGCGTTCTCAATAAGAATGGCCGGCATGAAGTTGGCCACGCTCATCTCTGTTCCTACATAAACCACAAAGATGAGCAAAAACAAGATCAGCAGCTTCCAGGAGCTGCCGCTCATGCTCATCCGGGTCCGGGCTTCCTTAACTGCGGCATGGCCGCCGGTCTGGCGGCTCATATGACGCTGCATGTTACCCATCGGCAGCTTTGCCCAAAGAACCAAAACGATCATTGAAAGGAGACTCAAGCTTAGGAAGGAGCCCCTCCACCAGCCAGCAGCCATGAAGGCGGAGGAAACAAGCGGCATGACTAAAGCGCCCAGGCCGAAGAAAACCTCCAGACGTGTCATGGATGAAGTTTTTTGACTTCCTTCCATATGTTGAATGACCAAGGTGCCGATGATCGCCTCCACCATCCCGAATCCAAATCCGGCCAAAGGCGCGGTCGCGAGCACCAGCCCCCAAGCCGGCAGAGAGAAAAAGACCAGCTGCGCAGCGCTCAAGAAGAACAGACACAGCAGGAGCGCTCCCCGTTTACCAAGCGTTCGGGCACACCCGGGCCCTGAAAGGACTCCGATTAAAAACCCTGAGAATTGTAAGGATACAAGAAGACCTCCATCGCTGTAATCCTTGCTGTAATAAGCCAAAATTTCAGGAAGAAGAGAGCCCATAATGACATGAGCTAATCCGATCAACAAATAAGACAAGCACCCCGTCCAAAAAAATGCCTTCATCTGCTCCACCCGTTCATATGCTTCTTAAATACTGATCTCATCTGTAGATCACTTTAAAGCAATCAATCCCGCAATGCAATGATATCCGCCACAGCCTTGTCCGTATTTAACCAACATAAAATTGCTTAAGCTCCGCCATGCTATAGAAGCAAGACCACTTTATTTGACGTGACGCAAAGGAGCTGACAAGGGATGAGCCATTCACAAAGACGTCTGGAAAACCAATGGAAAATCCGCAAGCAAACTCAGCAGCCGCACGGTAAAATCAAGTCTCTTGCGCAATACTCGGCTGAGTATGATGCCGACCATCCGAAACAATAGCAGCCGAAGACCCCACCGAGGCGCAGCCCGTGGGGTCCCTTAATCGTCCTTCTATCTTGTCGAGACACAATTTCGTCCTTTATGTTTAGAAGTGTATAGCGCCTGATCCGCACGTACCAAAAGCGACTCCGCGGTATCGCCTTTTCTTAGAGAGGCAATACCGAAGCTTGCCGTGATCCGGAAGGAATCCAGCGTTTGCCGCTCCACCTCGCTTCGCAGCTTCTCAGCCACGACAATCGCTTCATCAATACCTCTCCCGCTCCCGGGGACAATAACCGCAAATTCCTCCCCCCCGTATCTGGCGAACACCATATGGTCCGGCAGAAGGCTTTGCATGACACCGGAGACATGCTTAAGCAGTTTATCTCCTTGCGCATGTCCATAGGTATCGTTAAAGCGTTTGAACCGGTCGATGTCCATCAGAATCAAGCTGAATATCTCTCCCTCTGTTATCGAACGTTCCAATGCCAAATCCAGTGACTCGTCAAAATACCGCCGGTTCCCGATGCCGGTTAACCCATCCAAATACACCTGCCGTCGGCTCTGTTCAAAATGATGCTTCAGCATCAGCCGCATATGCTCGATATGATCGAAAAGCTTGCCCAGCTCATCATTTTGCTTGAGCTGCGGTACAGACACCTCAAACTTTTGCTGAGCATATCCTTCTACAGCGGAGCTTAGCTCATTGATCGGACGGATGATCCGCCGCAGCTTTTGAACCACGTCAGACATTACCAAGCCTGTGACAATCGCACATACGATAATGGAAGCGAATAACGTTTTTGTGATGCTGGACGTATAAGCTGCCGATACGGCCGATTGCTTGGAGTGAATCATGCGCGAGATCTCCATGGACCGATTGCGAAAATCGTCGATGATCAATTTTCCGCCCAGCAGCTCCTCGGACGTTAATGCCTGTCCGTTTCTCCAGGCTTCCGCCTGCCGTGGTCCGTATTTTTCCTGCCAATACAGTCCGGCTTCCAATAATTGTCTAAAAGGTTCGATAAATTCAGGATATGCGGCGATATCGCCTTGCAGTTCCCTCATCGTTTCCAAATAATTCGATGACAAACTCTCGATGGACTGCAAAAACGTCACATCTCCGGTCAAGCTGTAACCCCGCTGTCCTGTTTCCTGATCGATCAACGTTTGTTGCAAAATCAGCACATTTCTCGAGATCTTCTCCAACTTCATGACTTCTTCATTCATTCGATTCAAAAAAACATTAATCAATGTCATCATAAATAGAAAAAATAGTCCCAGGACGAGCAGCATACGGGTCAAGCTTTCAATAATGTCGGAACCGAACCGATGTTTAGGAAGGAGTCTGAGCCATACATTGAACATGGAAAACTCCTCCCTTGTCGATAATGATGGTATAGTCCTATGATATGGTTTCAACGCATCTTTTTCAACAATTTTTGCTAGAAATGAATGATTTAAGGAGCCAGATACCGTAGGCGTGATCCTGCGGCGTCCCTGACACTGTACGTCAGGAGAAGCAGCTGGCGTTTGATTATTTTTTGGTCAACTGCTCTTGAGCCATTCGGATCATTTCCCGCACCATACGCCCCCCGATCTGACCTCCGATTTTTCCTGCCTCTTCCGTAGACAGGCTCCCGTTATCCGTGGGCCGTAAGGGTACGCCTAACGAACGGGCCACCTCGTATTTCACCAGATCCGGCCGGTCCCTGTTCACCGCATACCCAGCCCTCTGCATCACTTCCGCTTTAAGATTCTCCAATCCCTGTCCGGCTCCCGGAACGAGAGGCCTTCTTCCTCTTCTTCTTGTCATCTCATTATGACTCCTTTCCTTCTCAAAATCGTTTAAATATTTGACAGAATATATGTTCTTATTTATAATCAAAATATAGAACATGTGTTCTTGTTTCAGATGAAAGGATGGATGTTGCTTTGGCTTTACCAACGACTTTTGAACCGATGCAAGCCAAACAGATGCTCAATCCTGTAAAAGCTCCGTCCATGCCATTCGACTGGTCCATTAATCCCTACCGCGGCTGCCAGCACGGCTGCAGCTTTTGTTACGCACGTTCCACTCATTCCTTTTTGGGCATGAATGCGGATGATACGTTTCAGCATCATATTTTGTATAAAGATAATGCCCGCGAGGCTCTCGAAGCTCAGGTTGTCCGGATGCTCCGCTCGAAAAACGGACGGGAGAAGCTGGGTAAAGTAGCCATCGGTACGGCCACGGATCCATATCAGCCGCTCGAAGGCCGTTTGCTGCTCACCCGTCAGTGCTTGGAGGTCCTTGCGGCTTACCGGATTCCGGTCAGCATTACGACACGTTCCCCGCTCATTTTGCGTGATCTGGATATACTCCGAAAACTTACCGGCAGCTCCGTCAATATCAGTCTGAACACATTAGACAAAAATATTTGGCGTCACTTTGAACCTATGACTCCCTCGCCGCAGCGAAGACTGGAAGCAGTACGGAGCTTAAACGACGAAGGAGTGGAAACCGGCATATTCGTGGCGCCGATCCTTCCCTTCCTCACAGATAGCCCCAATTCACTGGAGCAGGTTGTTAAGCATGCATCCGGCGCGGGTGCTCAATTTATTATGGGATCGGTGCTCCGGTTGAACACGAGCGCAGTAAAGTCATGGTTTTTCGGTACGCTGCGGGAGCATTATCCTAAGCTTCTGGGACCTTTCGCACAGTTATACAGCCGTTCCGCATACGCTCCCAAGCCGTATAGAAACGAAACGCTTGACCGGCTGCATGACCTGCTTCATAAATATCATATCCCGGCATACCAGCCGTATTTGCAGCCTAACGGCAATGCACAGGCCATGGATACGAAAGCCTCCGAGCCTATCCAATTATCGTTTACATTCGATTAAATCAGCAGGCTGTAATGACAAACACCTCTTACAGCCTGGGAGGCTAGCTGTTTCTTCTTATTCGTTTAAACCAGCGGTACACGAAGAACAAAATCGCTCCCCAGAACAGAAGTCCGAGTAACGAAAAGCCGCCGTACGGCGTACCGAAACCGTATCCCGCACCGAAAAAACCGAACGGGTTCAGAATACTGCCTAATATAGCTCCGGCGGCAAAGCCGCCAAACAGACTGCCCAGGCCAGTCCCGCGGCCTGGTGCCGCTGTACCTCCTCCCGGCGGAACGGTGGTTCTGGGGTTATTTCTTACATTATCGCCCGGCGTCCTTGGAGCGGTTCCCACGCCGGGCGCCACCCCTCCCGTTCTTCCGCCTGTGTAGGAGCCTCTGCCCGATCTGTACCTGTTGGCTCCATAACTGCCGGAGTCCGTGCTCTGCCATTGTTCTTCATATGGTACAACGTTCTCCGCTTGGACCGGTTGGGCAGTAAAGAGCAGCAGTATAATGGAAGCCAGAAGAAAAAGCTTTTTCATAATACCTCCCTTGGAATATACAGATATCTAAGGTAAGTATTCTTCTGTATGACTGATGCTATTCAGCCGCTGCCTTGCGATGATTTGACAACGCGCCGAAGCCTGCTCACGAATGTTAAACAGGCTTCGTTACGGCTTGATCAGTTACTTTTTATTCATAGCGGTCCTGCAAACCAAAACAGCCTCCAGGATACGTCGATCCTAGAGACTTTTCCATAATCCGCCTAGTAGTTGGACCTGATGATTTGGTAATCCACAATCTTGTAGGTTACTGAATCCAGTGTGTACATAACCTCGACATCATTGCCCGCCAACGTAATCCGAAGCTGATTGCTGACGGAGTCCAGCTCCCGCTTTACTTGTAAATCATCTCCAATCATGGCGATGGACGCATAACCGATCGGAATGGGTTCATAGCCTCCGTCCACTTGTTTATTCTGGAAGCCAAACCTCCGTTCAGCCTCTGTCGGACCATAAACTTCCTGAAGCCGGTTGACGATCAGCTTCTTATCGCTCTCGTTTAACCATATGCCTTCCGGATAAACCCCGGCCGTTTGCAGAGTCCATTTTTCGATATGTGTGAATTTCTCCCACAATGGTTTATCCGATAGGTTACCATCTTGTGCGCTAAGGCTGACCTCCGGCTGGAGGAACTCAAAGCCTTCCGGCAATTGCTTGGCGCTTTCCTGCATTGCAAAAGCATCGGCTGCTTCTTGCACGGGCAATTCCTCCTCTTCACGGTCGATCCCATAGCCGAATATCCAACCGTTATTCTCCTTCAAACGTACGACGGTGCTTGTTGCCGGCCATTCCTGCCCGGTATACCGCTTGATGGTAAGCAGAGGGATTTTTCGTTCAGGCTGGGAAGGGGAGATATAGAAAAATGAGACCTCACCCGGGCCTTCCTTGATTTCAAGCGGTTTGCCGAGCCACGCCTGCGGAAGCCGCACATCAAAGCCATAGGCTTTGCTTACATACCTCTGCAGCACGGCAGAACGCGTAATCAGACTGTAATCGATAGTGTCAGTCACAGATGCCAACTGTGTTGAAGATACGCTATCCGTCTCCAAGCGTCCCTGCTTCCAATTCCCTTCTGCAATGATCTCCCCGAACAAGGAGACCAGCTTGCCCTCACCCTCTGCCTGGCCTGCTGAGAAAGAGCCGGTAAACTTGACTCCATTGGGATAAATGACTGTTTTCTTCGGTGATAACGCTTGGTCATCCCAATCCGGAGCCCATTTCATACCATTGCTCAGATAAGAAAAGCCTTTCCCGGTTCTTTTACCATAAGAAAAAATTCCCGAGTACTCCAGTGTGCCATCCGGTCTGTACGCCTTGCCCCAACCATGCAGACGATCATGATCAAAGCTGCCGCTGTACTGCAGTTTTCCGTCTTGGTTATACAGCTTCCCCGTACCATGAGCAAGCCCGTTGGACATATCCCCTTCATATATCAGATGTCCTTCTGCACTGTACAGCTTTCCTTTTCCGTTCGGAATGCCTCCGAACAATTCTCCTTCATACCGGCTGCCGTTCAAATAAACAAACGTGCGGGCATCAGAAGCGTCTTCAATCAGAATGACCCGCTTTGCCGCATCCCAATCCAGCTTCATATCCAGATGCCTCAAGGCGTTGACCGGAAGATAAGCTGTTCCGTCCACCAGCCTGGGAGCAGCGGACAAATCGTGCATATTTCCATTAAATGCCCCGCGATCATAACCGATACTCACCTTCAACGAGCGGTTTTGGTTTCCGGTTTGCTTATCTGCCGTAATGGTCTGACCCTCATTGTACCAGGTGATCTTCCATCCGGACGCCTCCAGCACCTCCCGTAACGGGATGAGAAAGCCGTCCTTTTCCTCGATCGGCGCATGCTGCAGCTTCAGGCTGTTTCCGTTCAGGTGAACGGCTGCAGGTGACGGCGGATCGTTCGCTTGTGCGGAGGCGGGTACCAGTAAACCCAGCACAGTTATCCACGCCAATACATTTTTAGTCTTCATCTTCAACCCCCCAAAATCATGAATTCATTACTTCATTCTCAAACGCATCTCGGGGAGCACAGGTTGAAGTGAACCGGACGAATAATTTGATTATTGCGAACAATAAAGAGCCGTAATCCGCTTTTCGAGGGAATACGGCTTTAGGTAAACATGGAGTTTCAAAAATTAGTGCGCCTCTTCTTTGATCGCTTTTAGCTTCTTCATCAGGTCGCTGCCGCCGCGTCCGAAATAGTCATGCAGCTTGATATACTCCTGATAGAGCTGTTCATACACAGCCGCATTTTCGGGAATCGGCTTGAATGTTTCTTCGCGGATACGCGCCATCTGCTCCGCCGCTTCCACGATGGAATCATAACCGCCCTGAGCCGATCCCGCCGCTACCGCGCCGAACATCGCCGCACCAAGAGCCATCGTCTGCGTGGAATCGGCAATCTTAATCTCACGGTTCGTCACATCAGCATAGATTTGCATGAGGAGACGATTGCGCTGAGGCAGGCCTCCGCAGGCATAAAGCTCGTGAACCTCTACACCATTATCGTGGAACGCATCGACAATCTTCCGCGTCCCGAACGCCGTCGCTTCCAGTAAAGCGCGATAAATCTCCTCCGGCTTGGTTGAAAGCGTGTATCCGATCATGAGTCCCGTCAAATCGGTATCGACCAGTACGGAACGGTTGCCGTTCCACCAATCCAAGGCAAGAAGTCCGGACTGCCCCGGCCGGTAAGCCGCGGCCCGCTTCTCCAGCCATTCGTGTACGCTTATGCCTTCCTGCTCAGCCTCCTTGGCCACATATGCCGGAGACCCATGTTCTACATACCATGCAAAAATGTCTCCTACAGCCGATTGGCCCGCTTCATAGCCAAAATAACCGGGAATGATCCCGTCTTCCACAACACCGCACATCCCCTCCACCTGCTTCTCCTTCTCGCCGAGCAGCATATGGCAGATCGAGGTGCCCATCGCCATCACAAGCTTGCCAGGAGTAACGACTCCGACCCCCGGCACCGCCGCGTGGGCGTCCACGTTGCCGACGGCGACCGCTATGTCCGGACAAAGTCCCATCTGCTCCGCCATTTCCGGTGTAAGCCCCCCGGCTTTGGTGCCAAGGGGCACTACCTCGCCGCGAAGCTTTGTTTCGGTCAAGCTCGTCAGCCGCGGATCCAGCTCTTGGAAGAACTCCCTGCTTGGATATCCCTCCTGCTTATGCCAGATGGCCTTGTAGCCGGCCGTACAGCTGTTGCGCAGAATATGGCCTGTCATTTGGGATACGACCCAATCCGCCGCTTCGAGAAACCGATCCGTTTGGGAATAAATTTCCGGCGCCTCATTGAGAATTTGCCATACCTTAGCAACCATCCATTCCGATGAAATCTTGCCCCCGTAACGGAGAAGGAACGCTTCTCCGCGCTGTTCGGCAATCTCATTGATTAGATTGGCTTCATCCTGAGCCGCATGGTGCTTCCACAGCTTGGGCCAGCTGTGCGGTTGGCTTTGAAGTTCGGGCTTAAAGCACAGCGGTATTCCCTCGGGGTCGACCGGCAGCATCGTGCAGGCCGTAAAGTCGATCCCGATCCCGATCACATCGTCCGGACTTACGCCTGACTGCTTTATCACCTCCGGCACCGAACGCTTCAATACTTCGATATAGTCGCCGGGATGCTGCAGCGCCCAGTCGTGCTCAAGCCGGACCCCGGAGCCTGGGAGCTCTTCATCGATAACACCATGCGTATACGGAGTGACATGCGTTGCCACTTCCGCACCGTTCGAGAGATCGACAAGCAGCGCGCGTCCCGATTCTGTTCCAAAATCAATGCCGATCGCGTATTTTTTGTTCATGGATGGCCACCTTCTCCTATTTTTGTCCATAGTAAGCGCTTGCACCATGCTTTCTTAAAAAATGCCGGTCCAGCAGCGACTGGTCCATTGCACCCGCTTTAGGATTCAATTGGAAGGTATGATAGGCCATCTTTGCCGTCTCTTCCAGCACTACGGCGTTATGAACAGCATTGTACGGATCTGTCCCCCAGCAGAACGGGGCATGGCAGTGAACGAGAATGCTT
This sequence comes from Paenibacillus sp. F024, assembly GCF_057814255.1. NCBI lineage: Bacteria > Bacillati > Bacillota > Bacilli > Caryophanales > Paenibacillaceae > Paenibacillus > Paenibacillus sp. F024. Next base: position 44,424 of record NZ_JBVASZ010000013.1, on the reverse strand, counting down.
GGAATTTGCATGGGGTCGACGTTCCGATTCCGAAAGGTTTCGATAATGACGTTCCCGGTCTCCAGCTCATAGGCTCCTTCGATTTCGGCTGTCGTCAGCGGCCGGGTACAGGGGATTTCCCCGTAAAAATAGTCCGCATGCGTCGTTCCCAGCGACGGCAGACACCGGCCTGCTTGAGCCCAGATCGTTGCCCAAGGCGAATGCGTATGAACAATCCCTCCGATCGAAGCGAAGGCCTTATATAAGGCCAAATGGGTCGGTGTGTCGGAAGACGGCTTCAGCTCTCCCTCCACGATCGTTCCGCTCAAATCAACCACGACCATATCTTCGGCTCTCATTTGCTCATAGGCAACACCGCTGGGCTTGATGACCACCAGACCGGAGGAACGGTCAATACCGCTTACATTCCCCCACGTGAAGGTCACGAGCCCGTGCTTGGGTAATTCCAGGTTGGCATTCAGCACATCACGTTTAAGTTGTTCTAACAAATAAGGCAGCCCCTTTCAACGAAAGGATATAATTTCTCATTTTATTATATACTTGTACGTACAAATTGACTACCTATTTATTTAGAGCTCCCGTGTTGAATTTCGAAGGATTAAATGAGGTTCGTATACGTATACGGATTCGGGAAGGGGGCCGCTCTCTTTCTCAATCATGGCCAACAGCAGCTCCGCCGCCTTGACGCCCATTTCGGTTTTGGGATGAAACAGCGTGGTCAGCTTCACCTCCGTCGCCGTAGCCAGCGACGAATCGTCAAAGCCGACCATGGACAAATCATCCGGCACCTTAAGTCCCGCTTGCCTTACCGCCTCCAAAAGCAGGACCGCGAGCTCGTCGTTGTAGCAGACAAAGGCCGTCGGTCTATCGGCTGAAGCCAGCAGCCTGGCGGCAGCCTGAAACGGCGTTGTCGTTTTCTCTTCCGTCTTGTAGCGGATCACTGCGTCTGGAGCCAGCGGAACCTGATATTCCCGGTGGGCGCGGATAAACCCTTTCAGACGCTGAACGCCCTGCAGGTCGTCGGTTTTGAAAAATCCCGCGATGTGCCGGTGCCCCAGCTTGATCAGATGCTCCGCCGCCAGATAGCCACCCTTCTCATCGTCGACTTTGATGCAGGGGCAGTCGGTTTCGGAATATCGTTCGTTGATCATCATATAAGGAATCCCGGATACGTCCAATGACAAAAAGTAATGAAGGTTCGGATTCCCTTCGGCACTTTTTGTCGGCTCGATAATTAATCCGCTAAGCGGATGGCTCAGCATCATTTCCAGGCTTTCGCTTTCTTTTTGCTTATCGTTGTCCGTGGAGCAGAGCATCAGGCGATATCCTCTGCTGCGCAGCTCCGCTTCCGCCCCCCGGACGATCAGCGGAAAAATATAATCCGATATGTATGTCGTAATCATTCCGATCGTCTTAATGGCTTCTTCGCCTTTACGGCCAATGGGAGCGGCCGCGGTTACGAATGTGCCTTTCCCTTGAATACGGTACAGCCACCCCTCTGAAACGAGCTCTCCAATCGCTTGCCTTACCGTTTGGCGGCTCATTGCGAATGCGTCCGATAGCTCGAATTCCGTCGGCACCTGATCGTTGGGTTTCAACCGCCCGCTTTGGATCCAATCTAATAGCTCGATTTTTAACTGCATGTATTTCGGAAGCTGATGTTTACTCACTATCGGCACCTCTCAAACCTAAACGCTGCTTTTATTATACAGCTTAAATTTTGTACGTACAACACGATCGCGCTAAGCATTTGAAGCATCTCAATGCCATATCTTTCTGATTCGGATAGGCCGGGCTGAATGTTAAACCTCCAGGTTCATCATCTAAATGACTTTGGAAAGCGTAATTGAAAACGGCTCCCTTCGCCGCTGCTCTCCGCCCAAATTTCTCCGCCATGAGCTTCTACAATCGTCCGAACGATGGCCAGCCCGATTCCGCTGCCCCCTGTCTCCCGGCCGCGTGATTTGTCCGCCCGGTAGAACCGTTCAAAGATGTAGGGAAGATCCTCCCGGGATATCCCGATTCCGCTATCGGCTACACTGATTTCAATGTGATGGCTGCTTATAGATAAATTCACCTGCACCCTTCCCCCGGATGGCGTAAATTTTAGGGCATTGGACAACAGGTTTACAAACACCTGCTTCATCCGTTGGGGATCGGCCTTCATCCTCACATTAGACATCAGACCGGTCTCCAGGTGCACATTTTTCTCATCAAAGGCAGCTTTCATCAGCTCGACTGAAGCCTTCAGCAGCTCATCCATCCGAACCTCGGAGAAGGTCAACTCAAATTCGGGATACTTCAATTCATTCAGCTCCTGAAGATCGTTTACCAAGCCTGCCAGCCGGTCGATTTCTTCATAGCAGGACTCCAGCCTCTCCGGTGTAGGCTCCCAGATTCCGTCCTTCAGTGCAATCATGTGACTCTTTAAGGTAGTCAACGGCGTACGCAGCTCATGAGCGATGTTGTCGGTCATGGATACGCGGAGCTTCTCCTGCTGCTGCAGTCTTTCCGCCAGATGATTGATAGCTTGGCTTAACTGTCCGAGCTCGTCTCTGCTGTGGTTTCTGATTCTTGCGGTAAATCGGCCTCGTGCCATCGCTTCTGCGGCTTGCTTCATTTCGATTAGCGGCGCCGATATTTTTTTTGCCGCATACGTGCTGACAACCATGGCAAGAACCAGTGCATCAAGCAAGGTCCATAGGATCGACTGGACAATCGCCATTTCCAAATGCCGGCCCCAATCAGAGGTCAATCCTGTATGCTCAGGAAGCTCATTTTGGTACATCTGAAAATGGTAATGGATTCCCGAAGCCAGCGTAGCGGAAGCAATCAGCAGAATACATGCAGTCAAAGCGAATAAAATCAATGTCCATCGAACGGATAGACGATTCAGCATCTCTTTATCCTCCCTGAAAGCGGTAGCCCTTACCAAACACGGTGACAAGAAAAATAGGCTCTCTCGGATCATGTTCAATCTTTTGTCTTAAGTTTTTGACGTGCTGGTCTATGGTTCGTGCATCCCCTTCGAAATCGAAGCCGAGCACCTTTTCCACGAGTTCCGTCCGGGAGAATACGCGCTGCGGATGCCGTGCCATCACCAGGAGAAGCTTGTACTCATTTGGCGTGAGATTGACTTCTGTCCCGTTAACGTAGACCTTTTGGCTAGGGATATCCAGCACCAGACTCTCCTCCTGGAAGGATATACGGTCTGCAAGCAAGGTATCCCCGCCGGAGCGCCGGAGAATGGCCCTCACCCTGGCCGTCAGTTCATTCGGATCGAACGGCTTGACCAAATAATCGTCGGCCCCTAACGACAAGCCGTTGATTTTGGAAGCACCCGACGACTTGGCCGTCAGCATCAAAACCGGGATCGGGCTGAACCTGCGCACCTGACGGCATACCTCTTCCCCTGAAATATCGGGGAGCATCAAATCCAATATCATAAAATCAAGGTTTCCTTTTCCAGCTAATTCCAAAGCCTCGGAGCCCGAGCCCGCCTCTATCGTAAGATACCCCTCTTTACGCAAATAGGAGGCGACAACCTCGCGGATCTTGGCCTCATCGTCTACAATCAGTACCGTCTTCATTCTGACCACCCCATCCCAACCATACGGGAAAAAGACGCTTTTTGTAAAGCGCCTGCAAAAGAAAGATGATATGGATTATTCGATGGAATGCCTCTTGACTTTGCTCTTGGCCCTTCCCTCTGTTGCTTGCTTAGACATGATGAAGCTATTCCCATCGAAGCTGTATAACATAAGCTCCTCTATCGCCGGGCCGCCCGCTAAATGCCGCTTTACAACCTCTCTGCCTAACTCGGGTGTGATTTTTTTATACCATACGCCTTCAGGGTAAACGATGACGACGCACGCATCCTCACATCGCCCGTTGCACCGTGTTCTCGTTGTATGGATCTGAGCATCCGCACCCTGCGCCGCGATTTCATCTCTGATCGCCACGGTCACCTCTTCTCCACCCTTACGCATACAGCTCCCGCCATTACAAATCAGCACATGATGCCGGGTACCCGACAAATTCCAAGTGGTCATCCTCATCCCCCCTTTTACATTGTACAAAAAAAGAGGAGCCCGCCCAATGCTTGTTCCTGTCGGCGGCCCCTACTTGGTGTATTTATCTCGTTTCCCGATGAAGCGTCACTTTGTTCAGACGCGGGCAATATTTTTTCAGCTCCAATCGGCCAGGCTGGTTTCTCTTATTTTTGGTGGTCGTATAATTACGGTCTCCGCATTCGGTACAGGCCAGGGTTACGATGACTCTCATATGGATAGCTCCTTCCAGCTATAAATTACGGTGTCACTTTTGGGCAAATGCCGCTTCCAGCTGCTCGGAGGAGGCGTTGGGCAGCTCATCCTTCAGCTTATTCCAATCGGATTTCATTTCTTCAGACGTCAGCAGGCAGGCATCCAGTTCAGCATTGAAGCGCTCTTGATCCATACCGATACCGATAAATACCACCCGGTTTATCCGGTCCCCGTAGTCGGCATCCCAATGCTCCAAAAGCTCCGGCTCCTCGGCTAGCATCGCTTGACGCTCATCTTCGGGCAATGAGGCGACCCAGAACCCTGCCGGTCCGAATTGGATCGAAGGGCCTGCCTGACTTAAGCTTTGGGCAAGCTCGTTACGACTCGCCAGCCAGATCGTCCCCTTGGCGCGAACGATTTCCTCCGGCCAATCCGCCATCCACTCCGTCAGCCTCCCCGGATGAAACGGCCTGCGGCGCTCATATACGAACGACGAAATGCCGTATTCGTCCGTTTCCGGTGTATGGTGCTCCTTCTCCAGCTCCTGAATCCATCCGGCTGAGGCGCTGGCCGCATCAAAATCAAATAAGCCGGTGTTCAAAATGTCGTGCGGATTCACTTGACCATGATCCGTCCGGATCAGCCTGGCCCGCGGCTGCAGCTTGCGCAGCACTCGTTCAAGCTCGTTTAGCTCTTCGGGCTTCACCATACCACATTTATTCAAAATCAACACGTCGCAAAATTCAATTTGACTGATCAATAGGTCGACCACATCCCGGGTATCGTCTTCCCCTACCGCCTGCTGGCGGTCGAGCAGCGTTTCGCCGGAAGAGAAATCGTGCCAGAACCGGTAAGCGTCGACTACCGTGACCATCGTATCAAGCCGGCAAAATTGTGACAAATCGATGCCGTGCTCCTCATCAATATAAGTGAAGGTTTGCGCCACGGGAACCGGTTCGCCCACTCCCGTCGATTCGATAAGAATGTAATCGAAGCGGCCGTCCCGCGCCAGGCGCTCCACTTCCTTGAGCAAATCCTCCCGCAGAGTACAGCAAATGCAACCGTTCGACATTTCCACCAGCTTCTCTTCCGTACGCGAAAGACCGCCCCCGTCCTTAATCAGATCGGCATCCACATTCACTTCGCCCAGGTCGTTCACGATGACCGCGACCTTCAGCCCTTGACGGTTATTCAATACGTGATTCAATATCGTTGTTTTCCCGGCGCCTAAATAACCGCTGAGCACCGTGACGGGAATTTTATTTTCTTTTTCAGGCATAACCAAGCTCCTTTAATTATTCTTGTCATTTAATCGTAATTATTACTAATATAAACCAAGGTTAAACGGTTGTAAAGTCCGGAGTCCCCTTTGATAATTATTCGCGGATTCCTGTATTGCACGATTAGCTGTCATGGCGTTGCTGAATCTCACAACTTTTCCATTCGTTTAAAAGTAATTCTTACTGTTAGATCAAAAATCATTGTATATCAACTTAGGTTTTATGTAAATAGTATTTATTACGATAAATAAAGAAGCCCGAGTTTAAGTCTAATGAAGACAAAAGAAATCTGTCGAACGCTGCCGCTCAGGCTGCGAGTAAGTGCGCGATTACATTTACGGACACAGGAGACGTTATATGAAAAACAATGCGATTCGACGATACTAACAGAGTGAGGAGGCGCTAATTGGCGAAATTCATGAGAAATCGAGTGCCATATTGTGAATTAACGAATCTTGTGTCCGCAAGCCCTGCAATAATGGATGATTTACGTTAGAGGCAGCAGCTTTCCTTGCCCTTTTGTTTCAGAACGATCTGCAGAAGCTAAGTCTCTCCGTTTAAACCAAGAGAAGCCGATCGGCTGATCGGCTTCTCTTGGAAGCTTAATCGTTGCTTGGCATTCTTTTTTCCGGCCGCCGGGCATACGCCCCTCCCGGAGTGCGGCTTATGCCTAATACCACGATGACGGCTTAAAGCACATCGTAGCCTTGATCTTCAATGGCTTCTTTAATCGTCTCTATTGTCAGCTTGCTCTCATCGAAATTTACGGTAACGGATTTGCCGGCCAGGTTTACTTTCCCGTCGGCCCCCAGCTCTTTTATCGCTTTTTCAATGGAGTTCACACAATGATTGCAGGACATTCCTTCTACCCGCAGCGTAGCTTGTTGCATCATTACCACTCCTTATTTAATCAATTTATTCATGGTAACCAAAATTTCATCGATTACTTCATGGTCACCCGATTGGATCCGTTCGATCACGCAGCTTTTCATGTGATTTTCCAGGAGAAGCTTGCCGACACCGTTCAAGGCTGATTGAATCGCTGCAATCTGATTCAGCACATCATCGCAATACGTATCTTTCTCTATCATGCCTTTCACACCCCGGATTTGCCCTTCAATCCGATTTAACCGGCTGATCAAATTATTTTTCGTCTTATCCGAGTGATGACTCTTGCGCTCCTCCGTATCGGAACAACACGAGATGTCCTCAGCGTTTTCGTTTACTTGATCCATGGCGCATCTCCTCCTACGTTTAGAATATAATACCCCCATGGGGTATGTCAAGCTCGTATCGTATCCTCCAGCCAGGACCACAGAAATAAGCGTTTGAATCCCGCTTATGGCCGAGAGTTCAGAGTAAGGCATTACGTGGGCGTCCCGCTTCCTTCAGAGGCTTCATCGTCCTCCTAGAGATCGTCGCGGCGGAAACTCCCACCATGCTTTGCCAAGTCTTTAATCGTCAGCTTACGCAATCCAAAGCTCTCTCCGCATTCCTTTTTTAGATAGATTAACATGTATACATTCACTTTATAAGGGTCGATGCTGATTCAACACAAACCTTTGCGTCCAAATGAGAAGTAACACGTTACATCTTCATCAAGAAGCTTTTTTTCTTATCATATGATATTCCAATTTTGTAATGTATTATATAATAATGCTCAGGATAGCTCTTATACTCTTACCAACAGGAGGAGAACATGGGACGCAACGCACAAGCGTATGAAGGGACATACCAAGGAGAGAAAGCCGTATGGCTCAGAGCCGGCAAATACGAAGCAGCGGTTCTGCCCGAAATCGGCGGCAATCTGATTGCCTTTCGGGACACGGAAAATAATTACCGTTTTTTACACGAACCGGCAGTGGACGAAATGGACTCGTTCAAAGCGAATCCGATTGTTCATGGCATTCCCGTACTATTTCCCCCAAACCGCTACGAAGACGGAAGGTTCCGCTGGAACGCAGCGACCTACCAATTCCCGGTAAACGAACCTCAGACAGGAAATCATCTTCATGGATTCGTACATAACATTCCTTGGCAGACCGAAGGGTTCTCGGCGGACGATGCGCAAAGCCATGTAAATCTGACGCTTCAGGTGAACAAAGACCATCCGGTTTACCGGTATCTGCCGCATGCTTTCACCATTAAAATTCGCTATTCGCTTAGCGGGCTTGGGTTGTTCCAGCATGTCACCGTACGCAATGACGGAGAGGATAGGATGCCCTGCCTGCTTGCCTTTCACACCGCCATAAATGCCCCCTTCGCTCAGGGCAGCACCGCGGCGGATTACCGCTTTAAGCTGACCATCGGCAAGCGTTGGGAGCTCAATGAACGAATGCTCCCGACAGGACAATTTCAGCCGCTGACGCCGGAGGAGGAACAGATGAAAGCAGGCGGGCTGTCACCGTTTTTTGAACCGATGGACAACCATTACACGGCAGCTCCGCAAAACGGACGCAACAGGATGGAACTGACCGACGTAAAACAAGGAATCACCTTGGTTTACGATGCGGGAACAGGTTATAAGCAGTGGATGATTTGGAACAACAATGCCACGGAGGGCTTTTTCTGCCCTGAGCCCCAGGTGAATCTGGTGAATGCACCCAATCTGAATGCTCCTTTAGATCCTGATCTGATCGGTTTATACAGCTTGGAGCCGGGGGATCTTTGGGAACAAACCAGCCGGATTTACATCAAAGAACAAAGCAAAGCCTAAAGTCTTATATAAAAGGAGCCGGTTCAATCCGACTCCTTCTTCGTCCAGGAAAATAAAGGAAAAATAAGAGGGCGGTATGCATGGCATAATAATCCTGTTAACGTTTGGAGGGGATACCATGCGCATATGGAGCAAATCCATCATTATCGTCACTTGTTTAATGGCCACGCTATGGAATGATGCCGAGGCGAAGCCGCAAATGAAAGGGCGCGAATACTATGAAGCGCGCGGAGATATCGTTTGGGAAGTGCCGACCGATCAAAAAATTATCGCTTTAACGTTTGATGATGGTCCCGATCCATCGGATACCCCGGCGATCCTGGACCTTCTGAGCCAATATGAAGCTAAAGCCACCTTTTTTGTCGTCGGCAAGCGTGTTGAAAAACATCCGGAATTAGTCAAAAGGGAACTCAGAGAAGGCCATGAAATCGCAAACCATACCTATAGCCACCCTTATTTCAAAAAGAAAATTGCCGGAGAAAGGGTTCAGGAAGAAATTTTAAAGGCTGAACAAATTATCCTCGATACTACGGGGCATAAACCCAACCTCTTTCGCCCACCCGGCGGTTATTATGGGGAAAACTTGGTTAATGCCTCGAAAAAATCGGGTTATCTGGTCGTATTGTGGTCATGGCATCAGGATACGGAGGACTGGAATAAGCCAGGGGTATCTAAAATCGTCAACAAGGTACTCAAAAATGCCAGAAATGGCGACATTATATTGTTTCATGATTACGTTGAAGGAAAAAGCCAGACCCTTGAAGCGTTAAAGCAAATCCTGCCACAATTAAAAGAGAAAGGATACCGCTTCGTTACGGTATCCGAATTGCTTGATTTCCGAAAATCAACAACTGTAGAAAACTAACCGGCCCAAAAACCTTATCCCTGATGGGATAAGGTTTTTGGGCTGGTTTAAGGATAGATCAATGGGAATACGTCTCTAGTTCTATCCAATGCTTAGACCAATGCTCGATTTCTCTGATGACCGGTTCCAAGGCTAGTCCTTTGGATGTTAGTGAATATTCTATACGAACGGGCGTTTCCGGAAAAACCTCCCGTTTCACGATTCCCTCGTGCTCAAGTTCCTTTAATCTCTCCGACAGTAGTCTTCCGCTGATATTCGGAAGTGCGTCCTCGATCGTACAAAACCGCTGGGGACCCAACAGTAGCTGATGAATAATCAATCCGATCCAACGCTTGCTTATAATCTGCATACCTCTTTCAAATTTGGGGCACAATGAAGATTGTTCCATACTATTCACCACCTGTCTATTTATTATAACAAAAAATATCCAGACAACAAGCTCACATAAAACAATTTATTTCTTTAATTATATTTAATTACTATAAGTAATTGGAATATTACTCGGGTCAAATAAAAAAAAGGGGGGATATACATGTCCGATGTTAAGATAACGGTTTCAGATCATGGGCCCTTAGTCGTTAACGGAGAAATCCAACTCCTTGACGGCGAAGGCAGCCGGCTTCAAACCAAACAAACGATATACTTGTGCCGCTGTGGTCTATCCGACAACAAACCGTTCTGTACCGGAGCGCACCAGGGAAAATTTGAAAGTAAGGTTAGAGCTTAACCGCCCGAAGCGATTGGCAGAGAGCAACCTATTCCGAAGATCTGAATCGCTCATTCAAAAGCAAAAAAGATCGGGCTGCAAAGGCAGTCCGATCTTTTTGATATATAAAAAACAGATTACAGCTCAACTACGATTTTTCCGCGTACATGTCTTTGAGATAATCGGATAAGGGCTTCAGGCACGTTTTCTAAAGATATAACCTCGTTTACCATCGGATCCACTTTTTTATCCAACATCAGCTTCATAAATTCATCAGCCATTTGAGCCAGATCTCTTTGGGCAAAAGTATTCCCTGATACATGAGCACCGGCCAGCATCAATTTGTGTACGGAGAAGGTTTTGTGGGAAGGCTGAAAATCGGCAACCGTCTCAGGAGCGCCGGCGATGCACGCCAATTGGCCGCCAAACGCCAGCATGGACAAATCCGCCTGAGCCGTTGCCCGGTTGATCGAATTTAGAACAAGGTCGACCCCTAATCCTTGGGTGACTTCCATAACTCGATCATGCACATTGTCGTTGTTATAATCGATCGCAACATCTGCACCCAAACTCTTGACATAATCAGAATTCCCGGGTGAGACCGTTGTAATAATGTTGGATGCGCCTAACGCTTTGGCCAATTGGATCGCGTAGCCGCCGACACCGCCGGCGCCGGCATGGACGAGGATCGACTGCCCTGCTTGCATGTGCATTTTTCTTACTAAAGCTTGATAAGCCGTAAGCCCGGCACATGGGAAAGCGGCCGCCTCCACAAACGACATTCCCTCCGGAATCGCGGCCGCCGTGCGTGCTGTTGTGAGACTATACTCTGCAAATCCGCCCGGTTTGGTGAAGTTCCCGAGATATACAACCCGGTCTCCCACAGACCATGTCGTTACTCCTTCTCCAACCTCATCAACTATCCCGGCTACGTCCACACCAAGGACAAAAGGATATACCCAATCGGGATGTTCATTTAACGACACCTTATAGTCGATCGGATTCAAGCTCGCCGCTTGTATACGCACCCGAATTTCACCCGCTCCGGGCTGAGGCAAAGGTAATTCCGATATGGTCAATGTATCCGGCTTCCCGGGTCCGTTCAATACTAATGCTTTCATAGCCTGCTCCTTTTATTCCGTTTTCTTCTTCATTGTACCAGAATTTACATTGATTAAAAAATGAAGAGAAAGGGCAGGGCGGGCTTTGTTGGCAATCGGAACGTTATTTGAAAAGGATATCGTCTTTTAAGGTGGCTACATGACTTAATACTTGATCAATATCTTGTTCGCTGACGTTAAAGCGGGCAAGGGCATCATGAAGATGCCTCACGATGGCATCAAAATGAACAGGCTGCAGATTCATGCCTGCATGGGCCTTGGCCATGGACGATCCAGAATATTGATTTGGCCCGCCCAAGGCAAAGCTGATAAATTTGGTTTGATGCCTTCGCTGTTTTTCCATATCGGTATGCATAAAAAATGAGTTTACCGTTTCATCCGCCAAAATAAGCTCATAAAAATAATCCACCACTTTGGCAATGGCTTCCTCTCCTCCTAACTTGGCATATAAAGTCGACTCTTCAGCCATCAGGCAGCACCTCTTCTCCTTTATTCAACGTTATTTAGGTTTCCAAAACTCGGCAATATCATACGGCCTTCCATTTTCTATAAAAGGTAAGAATTATTTTTTAAATTAAAATAAAACATTTTAGATCAATAAAATTTAGCATTAAATAGATAGCCTATAAAATAATTTTTATTGACTAATTGTCAGAATCTTTCTAAAATATTCACATAACGGACAAACTTTCGAAGAGGATTGGGAGAGGATACTATGGGAGTTATAGAGGCAATGAAATCAATCGCTAAAGGTGTAGGTTTTGCTTTGGTTTCTATCGGTGCATTACCTTTCCTGGTCATTAAAAGCTTTGTAGACATTTTTCATTGAGTATCATTAGGGCAAGCATCATGATCTTTTGGTGATGCATAAGTTATATCATCCAATCCCAAGAGGAGATGATGAGATGGCTTTTATGCCTTATGCATATGGATATGCTCCTTATCCAATAACGATGTATTCATCCCCCTATCCATCGTACTACCCTGGAGCAGGAGCACATCCGATCGGCGGTTATTACGGGGGTTACTTCGGAGGCTATACCGGCGGTTATCATCCAAGCTGGCCTGGCATTCACGGCGCACATGGTGTACACGGCACACATCGTTCAAGTCCATCGTAAAGACAAAACGCCACCCGACGGAATCATCCGCGAGTGGCGTACTTCTATTTCAAACCCGGAATAATACATTTCCTGCAAGGGGAACAATCGGATGCTCATCAGCTACAAGTCCTTGGGCTTTGGCTTGTACGGCTACATCGACGAGCCAGCGCGTGAAGGGCGCCACATTCATTCCTTCCATTTCCTGGAGCGTATAAAATCCTGCCGCATCCACTTCTACTCCGTCCGGTACGGGCACTCCTTTTACATATTCCATCATAAACGCAATATAGACATTATGTATATTTCTAGGTTGATCCCGGACTGCTACAACGCTTTTTACTATGGCTTCAACTCCCGATTCCTCCAAAACTTCCCTTTGGATCGTTTCGTCGATCTTCTCAAACTGCTCAATATACCCTCCGGGATTGGTCCAATATCCCTTTCCGGGATCTTGGGCTCTGCGAACAAGCAGCACTTTTTCATCTTTAACAACAAGCGCGCCGACACCAATACTGTAATTTCCCCAGTGAACGAAGCTGCAATCGGGGCAAGCCCTTCTTGAAATTCCTTCAATCTCTCTTATCTCCAATGCACTGCCGCACGACATACAAAATTTTGCTTCCACGAACACACACCTCTTTTGCAATAAATGAGCGAAAAAAACTTCCTTGCACAGCGACTATTATACTCTATAACGGATCAAATGAATATCCGTGTTTCATCCACGGCAAATAACGACAAAACCTCTCATTTTACATCTGTTTCCATTTTTGTTTCTATCCTGTATAATACAACTTCGGAACACCATATATTGTAAAATCGAAAGGGTGAACATATTTAATTTATGCCAAACCTCACATTAGAAAAGCTGTACTTTATTGAAAGACAATGCTTGAATCCCCAGGATGCCATCATCATTCGTCTGCTCATGGAAGGTGTAGAAATTCATGAGATCGTTTATCTTAAAAAAGATTCTTTGGATATGCCCAGCCGGATCCTGGCTGTAAAAGATGGTCTGGGGCAATCCAGAACTCTAAAAGTGAGCGAACGATGCGCTGAACTCTATCAAAACGCGGTCAAGCAGACCCAATACTTATTTTATAATGATTACGACCCCGCCAAGCGAAATTCTGTACCCTTAAAAGATAGCCCCTATCTCATTAGAGTTTGTCTAAAGGATTACATAGCTAATGAATGTATGATTATTGAGATGGACTCTGTTATTTTACGTACGATATACACCAGACTTCGTACATTGGCTACTTTCTTTTCCCTTCCTCAAATTTCATATTTGACTACAGTAAGGCTGGACTTGACTCAAAAGGCGTTTGCTTGAATCGTTACGTTGTCCCATTAGTGTCATCATGCTTACACTGAAACAACAGAAAATCGCACTAGCAATACTAGGGCTGATATCGTGGGCCCTGTATCTTTTAGCGGACTGGCTGTCAAAACAAAACGGTATTGTAATGCCGTCAAAGGGGTTAAGGAAATGTTCTTTCCTTAACCCCTTTTTTTGTAATAAGAATTTATCCCCAGAGATGGACCGTCTGCTCTTAAGTCACGGGCCTAGGAGATATGATAATTGCAATCGGAAGCAGAATAGGGTCATGAGAAGTTTATTCTTCGGATAATTAAAATCTCACTTGACAAAATCATAAATTTGTTTAAAATTAAATCATAGTTTTCCACTAGGAATTATTAAATAAGTAGGGGTGATTTGAATGCTTCTTAATGAAATCATTTTCGGGATGCTTGTTTGCGCCAGCGTGTTTGTTTTTTATAAGGAATTCAAACAAGAACAATGGTTTAATCACACGGATTCACACTTTTAATCTATAAAAACCAAAAAAGGCTACCCATCCATTAACGGATAGGCAGCCATTTTGTATAAAGCTTATATTCAATAAAAGACCACAAGAAGCAGCTGCCCGAGAACCGCCAAAGCAACAAAGCCGATAACAGCTACAACGATCGCATTTTTCCCCAATTTCTTAAAATCCGCCAAGTTGATATTCAGCCCTAAACCAGCCATAGCAGCAGACAATAATAACACACTGACGGCGATCAGAAAGTGAACAGCCGATTCGGGCATATATCCCATTGTATTGATTAAACTCATGATCAAAAAGCCAAATATGAACCAAGGAATAGGCAAATGAGTCCATTTCCTGCTGTCCGCTTCTACGTTTAACTCTCTGGATCTGTATATGTAACCAAGTATCAGCGCAACAGGAATCAATAAGGCAACCCTGCCGAGTTTAACGAGAATCGCGGTCTCACTCCCTACATCTCCACCGGGAACCCCCGCTGCTATAACATGTGCCAATTCGTGCAGCGTAGCCCCTGCAAATACGCCATATAAATAGGGATCCATACCTAAGTAGGGGTAGAGAATTATATAAACAACAGCTCCTAAAGTACCTAATATAGCAATACAGGCAACCGAGATTGCCGTATCTTCCTTCTTTGCACCTATTAAAGGTGCAACGGCTACGATGGCCGCTGCACCGCAAACAGCCGTACCTACAGCAATCATTGTCGATAAGTATGGATCCACTTTTAAAAGTTTACCTAAGTACAGCATAACCGAAAGAGTAAACGCAATTACGATGACATCGATCATTACAACCGGAAGACCAGCCTCCAGAATTTGATTAAAATTCAGACGAATTCCCATCAAAATAATCCCCGCTCTAAGCAAGAACTTGCTGCTGAAAGCGATCCCGATACCAGCGTCTTTGGGCACTCCCATCGTAGATTTCCAAATCACGCCAAACATGATGGAAATAATCATAATACCCATAATGGAGAAAACCGGAAATTCAGCTAGGCGCCCTGCAAGTATTGCAAGTATGAGTGTCAAAGCTATCCCTTTCAACAGTCCCTTCCATTTTTCAGGTGAATCGTTCAAAGCCGGTTTTGCCGCAGAACGTGTCACGATATTCAACATTGGCATGCACCCTTCCGGTGATATAAGACCGCTTTGACTTAATATATAACATTGTTAACTCAAACGGTCATTGGACATTCTTATGTCATTCATCAAAATGCTTTATATTTTATAGGAAAGAAAAAGTATCTGAATTATCACAGTCTAATAAAGGAGGAGATAATCCCGAAGAATTATCTCCTTATTTGATTTTAGTATTTTTATCCTTATGAGACTCTAAATATAATGATGGCTTTTGCCGGATTAGTTTTCCACATTAAATACAACATTACAAACATCCATTAGCAAATCGATAGCATACGGTAAACCTTCTCTACCCACACCGCTGCCCTTGACGCCTCCATAGGCCATCTGAGCTACACGGTAACGAGAAGCATCGTTAACCATTATACCGCCGACCTTTAATTTTTTTGCTGCTTTAAACGCCAAGTGGAGATTCGATGTAAATACGCCCGCTTGCAAGCCGTAAGGTGAGTTATTTGACTCTGCCAATATGGCATCAAAATCGTTATAAGGTATTAAATTCACAATCGGCAAAAAAATCTCTTCACAATAAACGGCCATGTGAGGCTTAACATCGGCAAGAACAGTGGGTTCAATTAATCTCCCGTTTCGCTTACCGCCTATCAAAATTTTGGCTCCTCCATGAATGGCCTCATTCATGATAGAATCAAATCTTTCCGCTGCCTGATCATTTCGGACCGGTCCCATGTCTGTTTTATCATCTGCCGGATCACCTACACGCAGCTTTTTTACTTTTTCTACAAATTGGCCCGCAAATTTTTCGAATATATCTTCGTGAACGTATAATCGCTGAACGGACGTACATACTTGACCTGCAATAGCATATCCTGACAAGCACGCAGATACGGCTTGGTCAATATCCGCATCATGGTGTACGATATTCGGTGCGTTAGAGCCCATTTCCAGAATGGTTGGCCGCAGCCCAGCATTTTTAGAAATTTCACGTCCGACCCGCAGACTGCCTGTAAACATGTAACGCGAGAATTCTTCCGCTGCCAATAAAGCTTCTCCTGCTTCGACGCCCCCGTATATCAACTGTACTAAACCTTTAGGCAGCCCGGCTTCCACCATAATTTCAATGAGATGAATGGCATGAAAAGGAGTAAACGGGGAAGGCTTTAACACAACACTGCAGCCAGCTGCAATAGCCGCAGCGACTTTATGCGCCCCTTGGTTTAAGGGGGCATTGTAAGCAGAGATCGCACAAACCGGCCCTGAGGGAGCTTTTAACATAACCCCGAATTTTCTATGTGAAGATCCTGAAGGAGTTGAAATGGGGATTTCTTCTCCTTTGATTCGTTTAGACTCTTCAGCTGCTAAAATAAAGGCGTCTATTGCACTTTTTACTTCTGCGAGCGCCTCTTTACGTGTTTTCCCTACTTCCAGAACCAAGATCTGGATAAAGATTTCCATATCTCTTTCCATTAGCTCTGCCGTTTTGGAAAGAAGCTTATATCTTTCTTGAGGCGATAAAAGCTCTGCCTCAAAAGCGCGTTTGGCCGAAGCGACAATCTCTTTTATATCCTCCGCATTAGCTTCCGGCAAAGTCCCAATTAATTCACCATTGTATGGGTTATAGACTTCAAAAGTTTTTCGGTCTATGGGATATTTCCATTCACCATCAATGAACATTCCCGATTCTTTAATGATCTTAATGACTTGACTCATGTTCTAACCCCTTTCTTGGAGTAAACTTGCTTCCTCTTGTATATTTACACTGTTATCCCAAATGGAAATTCAGCGCCTACCCGGTACTTCTGTACCGTCTCCTCATTAAGCTCCATGCCAATACCCGGTTTATCAGGCACGGAAAGGTATCCGTTTTCAAAATGCTCAAATGGCTCTGTAGCGAGTTCATGACGAAGCGGATTCAATTGATTTTTGTTCCAATCGCTTCTCATATACTCATAAATCAGGAAGTTTGGTACATAAGCGGCAATTTGCATCGAAGCGGCTAAACATACCATAGACGTACTTCCGGTGTGCGGAGCATAAGTCACATGATGTGCGCTGGCAATGGCTGCAATTTTCTTACATTCTGTGAATCCTCCGGTCCGGGAGACATTCGGCTGTATAATCGCTATTCCGCCTTTAGTAATCAGATCCCGGAAGCCGTACCGTGTAAATTCGGTTTCACCCGCAGCTATAGGGACATTGAGGGTGTTTGACAGCTTTCGATACCCGTCCATATCATCAGGCATAATGGGTTCTTCAAACCAGAAGATGTTCGCCTCTTCTAATTTTCGTCCGACCATGATGGCCGTAGCTACATCGTAACCGCAGTTGGCATCTACCATAAGAGTGATATCAGGCCCTACTGCATCTCTGATGGCCTGCACCAGTTCGATATCCTGTTTCGGATTTTTCCCGATTTTAATTTTCATCGAATCATAACCCATGGCTACATAATCCCGGGCTTCCTGCATACTGGTTTCCAATCCCCGGAAGCGCAAGGAAGATGCGTAGCATTTAATTGGACTGTTATGCAATCCTCCTAATAATTTCCAAACCGGAACCCCTTGATATTTGGCTACGGCATCCCAAAGGGCAATATCAATCCCGCTGATCGCCTCTATGTAGAAGCCCTTTGTATGTCCACGGTTGACCATAATGCCATACATGAGCTCCCAGATCACTTCTACATCACGAGGATCACGGCCTATCAATACCGGTTTGATCGTTTCGATAATATCTCTTGTCGCCGTAGGCGTCAGCCGTACAATACATTCACCAATACCGGTTACACCTACATCGGTGTGCACTTTAACTATTGTTGTTCGATACTGTCCAAAAACAATATCCTCCAATTGATCCGCATAGGGCAGACTGATCGGAGCCGGAATTTTCTCTTTCATAGGCACAACTAAACTAATCGCTTCTACATCAGTAATTTTCATTTTTAATAAAGCCTCCTTCGTTTCTTGTTAAAACGATTTATGTTTCAATTCTTATGAAACCGAGAAGTATCAATAAACTAGCTATAAATTTATAGAGTCACCGTTCCCACTACCTCTTTGGCGATTCTTGGCGCATAAGTTTCCTCCAGCAATTTCATCATGTCTGTTCTGGTAGATTTACGAGGGTTGGGTCCGGAGTTGCTAAGCGCAATATCCGCCAGAGTCGAAAACGATTCCACAGGTATAGACAAGTCTTTCAAATATTTAGGAATTCGAAGGTCATCCAAGAGCTTCTCAATATAATTAACAACTTTTTCTGCTGCTATTTCAGGTGTTATATAAGTCTCGTCTTCTACCAGTCCCATGACCTTCGCCATATTCATGTATTTTTGGGGGCGGGCAATGGAATTAAATCGTAAGACCGGCGGTAAAAATAACGCACATGCATGTCCATGAGCCACATCAAATTCTCCACCCAAGGCACGAGCCAAAGCATGAGCATTTCCCGTTCCGGTATTGGTTATTACTATACCGGCCAACATGCTTCCATACAGCATATTTGCGGCTGCATCAGTTTGACTCGAATCTGCATAAAAGGGACGAATATTGGCCGATATGATTTCAATTGATGATAGAGCGATGAGGTCAGTAAAAGTGGTAGAACGGTTCGATAAGTACCCTTCTACCGCATGAGTTAATGCATCAACACTTGAGGTCGCACAGATGAAAGAAGGTATTGTTCTGAGGAGATCGGGGTCTAAGATGGATAATGTTGGAATGATTTTGGGAGATCGAATGGACATTTTATATTTGTTTTTTGAATCGGTAATCGCAGCATTAGCTGTGACTTCACTGCCTGTTCCTGCAGTTGTCGGAATAGCGATAATCGGCAAAGGATCCAATCGGACCTTATTGAAACCGTCATAATCCTGTACACTTCCTTCATTGGTTGCAAGCATGGCTGCGGCTTTGGCCGTATCCATCGAACTGCCCCCGCCAATCCCAATAACGACCTGGGCCTGATGATGAATAGCCATGCGCGTGGCATTCTCGATTGTGGTATCCTTAGGGTTCGGTTCTACCTGATCGAAAACAAGGGTGTCCATTCCCATTTCATGCAATTGATTGAGCACCGGCTGTAATAGACCGCTTTTTAAAAGACCGGAGTCCGTAGTGATCAATATGCGCTGCCAACCTTTTTCTTTTAAATAAGGGCCTAAATCCGTAATTTTTCCTTTACCAAACTTCATGTTTAAACTCAGTTCAAAATTCAAATTTTGTAAATAAGGGTTTATCATTTTACATTCACCTCGGCTTCAATATTTTTCAAAAGATACTGAATGCTTAGATTTGGCTTAGTAGGAATACCCATAACTTGAACCAGTCTCCCTCCCGCTTTCAAGATATGCTGGGAAACGATTTGTTGCAAGCTTAGGCTGTCTCCTCCTTTTAATGCCTGAATGATCTGGTTATGTTCTTGAAGAGATGTAGATCGATGCTCCACTTTAATTAATGAAGTTCTGCGTACTTGTACAATCAGCAAATGCATGGCACCGATCGTTTGCACAATTTTTTCATTTTGACTGGCATGAATAATCTTTTCGTGAAATTGCGTATTGCAGTTCACTACCTGATTAACGTCACCTCGTTCATGTGCCTCTTCGGAAATCGAGACAATATCCTGAAGCTCCTGGATCATCTGATTTGAAATATTATTGGCTAAGATGGCTGCAGCCTGCGCTTCCAAAGCGGCTCGCGTAACATACACTTCCGCTACATCAAAGACCGTAGGAGAATAAACAATCGCTATCCCGTTCTCCTGGGGAAGAATTAACCCGTCTTTTGCCAGCTGGCGCAAAGCATCTCGAATCGGTGTACGACTGACTTTTAACTCTTCCGCAAGTTTGGTTTCAATCATTTGTTCACCGGGAGCAAAATCACCACGGACTATGGCCTCCTTAAGAATTTGATAAATCCGTAAATATAAGGGCGGAACCTTTGCTATTGCAAGCTTCTCTTGTCTTTCCATCATTTCTCATCAACTCTTTCTTTTTTATATAAAAGTTAGCATTTGCAATTAACCAAAACACGGAACACTGTATACAATTTAATTGTATACTCCTGCTTAGATTTGTCAATAGCAATGCCAAAAAAAGAGCTGAATTTTCATTTTATTCTGAATTTATAGTGCTTTCCATATTGCGCTTTTGGGCAAACTTCCCAGTACCTTTTTGTATTATAATAACTAAAATCAACAAAGCCAGACCTAAAAAATCTGTTATGAGACCCGGTTTAATTAATAATAATCCGACGATTAGCAGCATGGCTCTAATCATAACACTTGCCTTTTGGATAAACCATCCTTGCACTGCCCCTGAAAAAGCAATAACACCAATGAGTGATGTTACTAAGGTTAATAACACATCAAACATGCTTCCTTGCATCAATAATGAAGGACCGTATACAAACATAAACGGTATAATATAGGCGGCTATCGCCAGTTTCATTGAAGTGAAAGCAACGTCCATCGGTTTGGCTCGTGCAATTGCAGCTCCTGCAAAGGAGGCCAAAGCGACAGGCGGCGTAATGGCGGATAATCCTGCAAAATACAAAATAAACAAATGTGCTCCTATCGGATTTGCGCCTAGTTCCACTAATCCCGGAGCAACCACAGAAGCGGCAATCGCATAGGCGGCAACGGTAGGCAGTCCCATACCAAGAACAATCGTAATAATCATAGCTAAGATAAGTCCTAACAATAGATTTCCATTGGAATACGAAATAATGATCATGGAGAATCTTGTACCTAGCCCCGTTAAAGAAATGATTCCGACGATGATGCCCGCTACAGCCGTTGTAGCCGCAATATCCATTGCACCTCTGGATCCTAAATAAAGAGCTTCCAATATTTTTCTCAGATTAAACCGTGTCGCTATACGAAAAGCACTAATAATAAGTATTGAAATCATGGCGTAAAAGGAAGCCTTTAGTGGAGTAATTTGAAGCACGAACAATGCAAATAACAAAACAAGTATCGGTGTTAATAAATAAGTTTCTTTCAAAAGCAGCTTCTTAAAATCCGGCAGCATTTCTTTTGGCAAGCCCACCAACCCACGCTTTACCGCTTCATAATCCGTCATAACAAAAACGGACCAAAAATAAAGCAATGCCGGGATCGTTGCAGCTAAAGCTACCGAAAGATATGGGATTCCTAAAAATTCCGCCATCATAAAGGCACCCGCTCCCATAATTGGCGGCATAATCTGCCCCCCAGTCGAAGCTACTGCTTCCACAGCACCTGCAAACCGGGCTGAATAACCTGTACGTTTGATCAAAGGAATAGTAAACGTTCCGGTAGTCACCACATTACCTACTGAACTTCCGCTAATAGTACCAAATAATGCGCTAGATATAACAGCCACTTTCGCCGGTCCCCCACGACGTCCTCCAGCTAATGCGAGTGAAAAATCTATAATAACCTTAGATGCACCGGAAACCTGCAAAAATGCCCCAAATAAAATAAATATATACACATAAGTCGCTGATACACCTAAAGGTATGCCTAAGATACCATTCGTGCTGAAAATAAACCCTAATGTCCGGTCGAGATCATAACCTTTATGCCATAATAGTCCTGGAAGGAAGTTTCCCGCTAAAGCATATACGATAAAAATAATTGCAATAATCGGAAGTGACCAGCCTTGCAGTCTTCGTGCGCTTTCCAACACTAGAATGACCAGGAGCAAACTGATGATGACATCCATGGTTGTAGGAGTTGTAGTGATCCTATAGATCAATTCTTTAAACTCAATTAACAAATATCCCAATACTACC
Source organism: Paenibacillus sp. F024 (assembly GCF_057814255.1). NCBI lineage: Bacteria > Bacillati > Bacillota > Bacilli > Caryophanales > Paenibacillaceae > Paenibacillus > Paenibacillus sp. F024. The sequence goes on along the minus strand of NZ_JBVASZ010000013.1, from coordinate 22,660 downwards.
GCATTCATAATGATAAACAGATAGTCAGACCAAGCAATTTTATTTGTAGCGGAGCTTCTTCTAAAAGGGACTAGAGAAAAAATGAGGATCAATGCAAAAAATAGATGCACACTTCTCATATAATACGGATCAATAGGCTTCCATATCAATGTAATTAATTCAAAAATCGCGAATGCGATGCCAACCCAATATACAAATTGATTAGACCAACCTTGAAGATTACGATAAAGTCCTGTTTCTTCAGAGGTTTCAGTAAATTCTGGAATACTTTCTTTGTTGTTTGATTCTTGAGTATTTGCTTCTTTAGTCATGCACTCTCACCCCAGAATTAGATTCTCTTTGGAATGCAATTTTTTTGAAAATAGTAATCAATATTTTTATTCCAGAGGCATGGCTTGTTTGGGCACTTCCAATCCTTTTTCATTAAAATAGTTATAAGCTCCCTTATGAAGTGGCACGCTTAAATTAATGATATTCTCTTCCATAGTATCCTTTGCCGAAGCATGCCCCTTCACCAGCTTTTCGTGATTACTGTAGGTTGCTTTTACAATTTCATAAGCAAGACTTTCGGGCATGTCTTTATGTCCGAACATCACATTCCATAAAACAACCGTATCCACCGCATCTTTTTGTCCGTTATACGTTCCGGCCGGAATTTGCCCCAACTGCATATAAGGATATTTTTTTTGCAGATTTTGTATATCCTCCTTACTGATCCCGAAAACTGTAACGTCATCCGTCGCTGCGATTTCCGAGGTCGATGGATGCGGAACTCCGGTAGGAGCAAGCCCGATAACGTCAACTAATCCGTCTTTCATCTGTCCTGTGGCATCTGCGTACCCGCTGTTGATGATATTGGCTTTAATTCCGAAATGATCTAGTACCATTCTCCAATACGAATCGGCCGAACTTCCGGCAGGGCCAGGTACGAATCGTTTTCCGTTAAGATCGTGAATGCTTTTGATCCCTGTTTTTGTTAAGGTGTGAAGTTGAAAAAAACCTGGATACATAGGGAATAGAGCCCTTAAATTACTATGCTTCGAACCATTAGTCCACTCTGTACCCTCTAATCCGGCATAAATGATCCCATCCGCAGCCAAACCAATATCAGCTTGTTTGCTCTCAACTAGCTTGGCATTATCCACCCCGCCGCCGGTAACCTCTAACGACATGGGTATTCCTACCGGGTTGCTAACTACACTTGACCAAGCACCTGCCCACGCATGATAAATTCCACCAATAGAACTGGTAGCTACAGTTATTCCTCTGGGCCAATTCCCTTTATCTGAACCTGACGCCTGATTAGCATCAGGACCGTTGGATGCAGAATTGGAACATCCTGCAGCTATGGTAAGCACCACCGCCAAACACATGAACACAAACTTTTTCAAAAGATTACCTCCTTTTTATTAAAACGCTTTCATTCCTTCCTGAAAAAATTCTTTACCTGTTTCTTGCCCTACACCCCGACCATAAATAGAGAGAACTTTCCCTTCACCTCCAATTAAAAATGAATTTTTTAAAGCTTCGATCAAATTGTATGTAATGTACGATGTTCTGTATACACTTTATTATTTAATACTACTTGGCATTTGTCAATAATGAATATATTTTTATCCGTTATTACAATCGAAGTCCAATTCATTAACCACCAATTCATGTTGGTGTTTATCCCATTTGTGCATAAAAAAATGAACCTCGTTATATATGGAAGCCATTATAACGCGATTCAGTCAAATTTTTTATGTCTAAATCTTTTTTTGCAACTGTTACGACTCATCCTTGAAAAGTGATCATAGTCACCCGCTTCTCTTGGCCGGCTTCAATTCCTGCTCCATGAGTTCTTTCCTTTTGTCATAGCCGCTTTGAATGTCAAATTGACCTTGCTTGATAAGTTCTTCCGACTCGGCTTCCCCATAATCCTCCAAAGCACTCTTATAGCCGGTCAAACGATCTTTACCGGTGCTAATACTTGGCGGACCTGTTATAATCGCAATTTTGCTATAACCATGACGGATTAAATGCTCGGTGGCCGAATAACCCCCATGGATATTGTTGGTCATAATAACATCGGAATTCATGAATTCCGGACAACGGTTCAAAAAAACAATAGGTATGCCGGTTTTATCGATCGACTTGAAATAATCGCCCGTATTGCCTGCAAATGAAACGATCAGCCCGTCTACTCTTTGGGGCCGATTAACATCTTTAGATACTTACGTTCTTTCTCTACGGAAGAATCGGTATTACTAAGCAAGATGCCGTAATTTTTTTGGGAAAGCTCTTCTTCGATCCCGCGAACGACATTCGCAAAGAAGGGGTTTGCAATATCGGAAATTAAAATGCCAATAATTCTAGATTCCTTTACACGCAAACTTTTCGCCAGAATGTTTGGCTGATAATTCAGTTCCTGTATGGCACATTATTGATTTTTCTTTCGTTTCTTGGCTAACGTATCTTTTACCGTTTAATGCGTTAGAAACCGCAGCCGTAGATACCCCAGCGAGTACCGCCACCTCTTTAAGCGTCGTTCTCTTCAATGTGCAGTCCCCTCCCTTTTTGCCTGTAATCATTAAAAAATCCTCTTCAGGTCAAAAACGGTCTGAAGAAGATCATATTCGTTCGTAATTATACCTAGCCAATAATATGACGTCAATCTGTATGCCCGTTAGGTATATTTCTACAGCATCATTACCAAAATAAAGCGCGCCTTAAAATCAAAACCGGAAGATATGGGTCTGAGCCAACAATTCCATATTAGGAGGATGTTTGTGAGAAAGCCATTACTTTTCATGGCCATATGAATATGCAAGTGAAGCAGAACCCGATCCGACGCTACAGAAGAAAGACGATATTATTGTCCGGGTTACATCAACGGCCATTTGCGGTTCTGATCTTCACATTTATCAGGGAGCCATCCCCGCTGTACCCGGAGTAAGTGAGTGGTCATGAATCGATGGACATCGTTAAAGAACCGAGGTAACCCGGGTGAAGAAAGGTGATCGGGTTGTTTTGCCTTTTAATATCTCATGCAGCCAGTGTGATAATTCCAATTCCAATCCGGAAGTCGATATCGACATCCAGGGGGACAAGCTGAACTTTTTGCATGCACCTTACGGCAGCTTCATGCCTTTTGTCAAATTGGAAAATGAAAAGCTTCTCTTCTTGTCCGATGTGCTGCCTGCGGCTTATTGGAGTGTGGACAATTCGGTCATGAAGCAAGGGGATACGGTTGTGGTCCTTCGCTGCGGCCCTGTTGGCCTTATGGCGCAAAAGTTTTCCTCGATGAGGGCGCAAAAAGGGTTATTGCCATTGATCATCTTCCTTACCGCTTGTATCATGCAAAAAAATGAATAACGTTGAATTGTTCAACTTTGTAGAATTCAGCGATATGGACAAGCATATTAGAGAACATACAAGCGGCGGGGCGGATGTGGTCATTGATTGTGTTGGAATGGATGGCAAAAGGACACCATTGGAAGAGGAAGAGTGGAAGGCTAAACTCGTTGGAGGAACCTTAAGCGCAATTCAAATCCCAATGAATGCAGTGAAAAAATTCGGCACGATCCAGCTGAATGGCGTTTATGGGTCCAAGTATAATCAATTCATGCTCGGCCATTTAAGGGGGAATTGACATTGCTTTGATTATTTCAAATGTCTTTAAAATGAAAAATAGCCGCTCCGCTTCTAGGTTGAAGTGACCGGCTTTTGATGATTTGAATTTGTTTAGACTGCACTGTTTTTAGCGGTCGCGCTATCTACTATATCCGGATCGACAATGCTGGAGATTGGTAAGCTTAATGGAGAAAGATCTCCGTTTAACTCCGCTACCGCCGAATTCCGCTTATAGGATACTAATTTGTCGATAATCTGAATCGCTCCTGTATTGACTACCGATGCATTATCAACCGCATTGATTTTAGCAACCAGTATATTAACTGCAGTTGGAGTAAAGAAAAGCATAGCTGTCACCCCTCATTTGGTTATCAACTCATACAATACTGTTCTTCACCGTTTTTGAATCACTTATATCCGCATCGGAAACCCAAGAAAGCGGAAAAATTATCGGCGACAGATCTCCGTTTTGTTCCCCAATCCCTTGGTTTCGTTTATATGACACAAACAAATCAATATGCTGACTGGGTCCCATATTCACGACCGCCGAATTATCTATAGCATTGATTTTTAAACCAAGCATATTGATCTCCATCGGAGCAAAGGTCATTGTGTATCCCCCTTCACAATATTGTTGATAACCGGTTGTTTTTTATCGCTGGATTATCTAATACGTCCTCATCCAACACCATCTGAACCGTATCAAATTGAAGGGTCAAATCCGCGTGCTGCTGACCAAAACCCTGTGTTTTTTTTGCGCTTACATTGCGATTAAATTTAAAGGTCGATCCAAAAGAAATGCTGCTTAACTGATCCGTATTATTAATTTTCATAAAGCCTATATTTACACTTGTAGGTTTGAAGAACATCATCCATGTTCCTTTCTATTGTTGACGTATCATTTATAGCCAGCAACGATGATGCCTTTAGCATGTAAAATCATTCATTTAAGGTAACGGTGTCCGCTCCGACTCAAATGACGAGGCTGAATCGATTTGGTCTCGATCATCCACAAAGCTTCTAGTTCCGTAAAAGCTGCTTCCGTCCCCCATATTCTGTCCTAAACCCATATTCTTTTTATCAGAATTATGCCATTCCGCCAATAAGTTTTGACCGACATTTATAGCTGACGCATTTTCGAAGGAGTTGACTTTAATGATATTAATATTGATCACAATTTGGGGAACAGGAAAGGACACTTTGCTTACCTCCCTTGCTGATATTTTAAACGCAGCCTCCATTCCATATATATATTCCCCTTCATCGACGAATATGAAAGAGACCATAAACTTCATACATAAATCAGCCCGATTATATTGGACCGGTATATATTTATTGCAAATTTTTGTGAGTTTTAAGCATTTAATGACTAGATTTCTAATAAAATATCGTTAGTGCTATAGTTATAGCCCACCCCATGACATGATTTTCATTCTATAACTCAATCGATCATCGAGACCTGAAGCAGGGGGAAAGAACGTATGGAGTTTGAAAAAATGAAAAAATGGATGGAGCTTGCCAAACAGTTTCAACAAGGCTCCTTTTGGGACGATGTATTTGATACCGACTATACAAAACAAATGATGGATCAGTTGACGACTTCATCGGCCGAAGCGCCGTCCAAACCTTTATTTCCTCCTGTGGACATCTTTCAAAGTCAACAGGAATGGATTATCGTAATGGATCTTCCGGGAGTTCGAAAAGAAGACGTGGAGTTATCAGTCGCTGATTATAATTTAAACATTACGGGTGTTTTGAATGGCGTTTACGGTAATTTGAAAACCGTTCATAGAGAGAGGTTCGACGGTAAGTTTGACCGAACGATTACTTTGCCTGAGCCGGTCGGACCGGAGACGAACATTACAGCCAAATTCGCTAAAGGCACCATTGTCATTAGAATTCCCAGAACCTACAGATCTAATGAAAAAATAATCATCGATTAGCTCTTGGTTTCTTTAAATCGGCTGTCAGCTCGTACTGTGCGACTTTTCCCGCATTTGGCAAGCCATTGAAACATAGAGGTATGCCCAAATTCCCTGTACCTTTTCAAAAGGAATGAGTTTACTCGATGGATCATTACTCAACCAAATGCCGCCCCAGGTTAAAAAAACAAAATAGACCGGGGACGAGGTACGCTGCACTCCTCCGCGCGGGCGAACACTCATAAATAAAAGCTGGAAATCGGGTGGAGCGAGATTGTAGCTTACTTTAATATTCTCCTTTAATTACAAAAAACGAGCCTCGAATTGTTCCAGCTAGTTTAGACTTCTGTCTAGCAAACTTAAACTTTTCTTCTAACTCCTTAGGTACCTCCATCCCCTCAGAAAGCTTAAAACCAACGGCCCGCTTCTTAGGATCATCAGCCGTATACATGACGTTGACCTCTAGACCATCCTCATAAAAGACGAAGGCCCATTTGATATTTTCCACTTGAAAACGCGACGTTTCTAAAGGCTTGCTTGAAAACTCAATATGACGTTCTTCTTTCAAAATTCGATTCACATAATCTAGGGTCTCCTGACTTTCGCTGGCTGGCACAACCGTAAATTCATGCTTGTATTTGTTCATAAAGTATCGGGCTTCATTAGCACGTAAACCAGCAAGAGCTTCTGCTACAGGTGAAGAATCAAAACCAACCGTAGACACATTTTTGAAATCAACGATGCAAGACAATTCCATCTCTCCTTGTATCCTTTTTTCCTAAACAAGAGGAATCCACATTTCATCAAAAACAAAGCCGTTTCGTTGCACCATCTTATTTGTATTGCCGAATGCGGTTACTGCTCCAACACCTTTTCAAAGCTCGCCGTACCATTTCCCCCATCCATACTTAGCTCCATTGAGTGCTTGAGCGTTTGAGATTCCCGTTTGTTCGAGATGAAATTATTTTCCATCCCCTCACCGGTTTGGATATTGGCCACCCACTTGGCAAGCTTGCTTGAGTCGGTTAAGGCGGACCAAAGCTTTTCAATCGAAGCCGTGAACTGAAAATCCATAGATAAGGTTAATAGTTGGTTCAAGCGCAACATATTCGCACTCCAGAACTTGCTGTAGAAAGCCACCCAACCTTGAATTTCTCTGAGTGGATAGGCGATTAGTCTATAAATATACTTATATAATTAGAACCTATTTTTCTATAAATTAAGCTAGAGTCGATGACCAAGCTTCACTGCATTTCATACGAGACAGCATCTGAAGACAAGGAGGTGAAAAAAATGGGATATCGATTAATTCGCAACGTTGTTTCGCCAACACAGTTTGGCGATTTTCCGCATAATGAGCAACAACTCGACTTAACAATTAGATTGCCTCATGACCCAAGAAAAGTAATCTGCGGTACTGTCGTCGATGATCAGACTAGTCTTCCTGTTCCTTGTGCAATCGTGAAATTTTTCCGCGCAAATAGTGGCGATCCGCGTTTCACGTGCGATCTGACACCGATTGGACATGCAATCACAGACGACTGTGGTCATTTCCTTGCAGGTCCTTTTGAACCGCCTTTTACAATTGTATGGAAAGTCTTCAAGCTTGTCAGCGACAACTACAGCACAACAGCTACAAACTTTGTAAGCACTTATCCGCCAATTGATGCACCTCCAACTGGAACCCCTTGAGGCAAATAATTAGAAACTCTAAAAAGGCAGGGTTTTTATGCTTATGCAAATTTTAGTTCTCTGTTTGCTCTGCGTAATCACGACGACCATTTGCTATCAACTAAAAATCGGCAAAGAATTATTAAATAAATTAGATGAGGTAATTAACGTTATAAAACAAAGGGGGCTAGAAAAAGATTCTTATAATGTAAATAAAAAGGAAGAAACAACAGAAATAAATTTTCTACAACATGAAGAAGTGCCTTTAGCCACCGGTTTCATCCATGTTTCAACAGACGAGGAACCTCCTCGATTAAACATTAAAATTACAAAAAACAACTAACATAATTGTCGGCAATTTCCTTGCAATCATCCTGTAGGCAACCTTTCATCAGGAACAGTGCCTACAGGTTTTCATCTTTGAAGTAATAAGGTAATCGTGAGTTGGGTGCGAAATTGCCAATAAAAGCAATTGCGCTGGCCGTGTGCATGTTTCCGTTCATTCGTTGGACAAGCAATACCTAAGAATCACTTAGTATGCAAAAACAAAATGCGTTTGGAAAAAGGCTGCTTTACCATCGTCTTGGAGATGCAGTGGGAATTTAATGGAGTCTGTCAAGAATTTGGTGTAAACACTCCTAAAGAAACCCTGCGAATCACGTTACGGTAAATGGGGGCCAATTCGGTCAGGGAAGAATACCGAGAACTGGAGCAAGATTTGTCCCCAGTTAGATAATCCAGAATGAATAATAGATTGATTGGAGAGTTTACACAGTTAATTTTAGAGACCCATTTAATGGAGTTAACAACAAAAAAGACGACATATCTGCCGTTTTGGTTTAAATGGTTGGTGGACCCTGGGGGGCTCGAACCCCTGACCTCGATTACTTCCATAAATAATTTAATTGTATTAATTTTCCTATCTATCTTACCCTCACCAGCGACACACAGCACTCTACATGCGTAGAGTACGGTAGCATGATTATAAACAAAAAGAACGACAACTCTGCCGTTCTTCCGCCAAACTCTTATGGAGAATAGGGGGCTCGAACCCCTGACCTCGTCGCTGCCAGCGACGCGCTCTCCCAGCTGAGCTAATTCCCCACACCATAAAAGTGCTGCTGGTATTCAATTTTCCGGGTAGTCAAACCGGTAACGACGTGCGCCCGGCTGTGCTATGGCACCGTGATGTTTTGTCGTCATGTTCTCTAGCGGCGACAAAAATAAAGATACCACAACGGGAAGGGGCTTGTCAACATTTTTTTCGAATGTTAATTTCGGCCGCCGTTCCCGCCTACTTGATGCTTGGAGAGAAGCTCATTTAGCTCCTTCATGAACATATTGATATCTTTAAACTGCCGGTAAACGGAAGCAAAACGAATATAGGCTACCTCGTCAACGGGATATAATTCAGACATGACGATCTCGCCGATCTCGCGGCTGTCTACTTCAGCCTGGGCGGTGTTACGCATCTGCTTCTCAACCTCGGAGACGATCATTTCCAATCTTTCCACGGACACCGGCCGTTTCTCGCAAGCGCGGATAAGCCCACGGAGCATCTTCTCCCGGCTGAATTCTTCACGGCTGCCGTCTTTCTTAATGACAATTAACGGGGTTTCTTCAACCATTTCGAAAGTGGTGAAGCGCTTCTGGCATTTCTCGCACTCGCGGCGGCGTCTGATCGATTTATTCTCATTTGCAGAACGCGAGTCTAACACTTTGGTGCCGGGATAATCGCAATATGGACATTTCATCGGTTTTCCTCCTTTCCATAATTCCCAACAGCTCCCTGACATGAGATTCGTGTAAACGCACATAATAGGTTTACCAACGACAAGGAGGTGAACAGACATGGGTGCAGGTCAATCCCGCAGCAGCAATGCATTGGTAGTGCCTCAAGCAAATGCCGCTTTGGATCAAATGAAGTACGAAGTAGCTCAAGAGCTGGGTATTGCCATTCCTCAAGATGGCTACTACGGTAACATGGCTACTCGTGATACTGGTGCGATCGGTGGTCATATTACCCGCCGCCTGGTGCAAATCGCCGAGCAGCAAATCGCTGGTCAATTCAAATAATAACACGTTTTGAAGCATACGAGAAGAAGCAGTCCGGACAATGCTCCCCTTAAGGAGTCCTTGTCCGGCACTTCTTTTATTTAAAGTTCAACGGATTCCCCAATCCTCCGCATAGGTTTTGTAATACTTGTCATAATAATACGTGACACGCTGTACATAGCGCTTGGTCTCGCCATAAGGAATTTGCTCGCTATTATCGAGCGTTCCGTCCCATCTTCCCTCCTGCAGCCAACGGCTTACTTTACCGTGTCCTGCATTGTAACCGGCAAGGACGGCAAACGTATTGCCGTTAAACTGCTTAAACAGCCAGTTCAAATACCATGAACCCAACTCAATGTTAACTTCAGGCACGTCCAACCGATTTTTGAACGTACTAGGAAATGAAGCTCTCTCTATAATCCAATCCGAGGTATCCGGCATCAACTGCATAAGACCGTATGCGCCTTTACTGGAGGTCACATCAGGCTTATAGTTGGTTTCTACCCGTATCACGGCAGCAATTAGAAAAGGATCAAGCTGGTACTTCTCTGCGCTTTGGCGAATTTCATCCTTATAATGAATCGGGTACATAAAACGCCCCAAGATATTCGTGCCTAGAAACAAAAATAACAAAAACGTCAGCAGAAGCAGGGCGAACACTCGCTTTTTGCGTAAAAAGCTCATGATAGTCCCCTCTCCGACCAAAATTGTTCAATCTGCTGATCTGTTTCCTCCATCGTACCTGAATTATCAATAACGATATCGGCCAATTCTTTTTTCATTTCAATCGGCATTTGTGAGTTCAGCCGTTTCATCGCCTGTTCCTCGGTTAACCCGTCCCGCTTCATCAAACGTTCCATTTGAACGCGCCGAGGCACATAAACTACCATAACCTGCTTGTACATCGATTGCAAATTCGATTCGTACAAAAGCGGAACATCCACAACGACCAGCTTGTCCGGATACTGCGTCTCGTAAGCCTGCATCCGCTCGCGCATCGCCGCACGAATCGGCGGATGCAGCAAAGCTTCGAGATCCTTTAACGCATCCGGATTTCCGAAGACGCGTTCTCCAAGCTTTTTCCTGTCTAGGGAGCCGTCCTTTCTCAGAAGGTCGGCTCCAAATCGTTCGATGACTTGAGTTAAGACGGGGGTGCCTGGCTCCACCACTTCTCTGGCGATGCGGTCCGCATCGATCAACAGCGCTCCGCGGCGGACAAGCATAGCAGCCACTGTACTTTTGCCGCAGGCGATGCCCCCGGTTAATCCGATGTTCAATGGGTCTCCCCCTAAACCAAAATAAGTGCAGTAACCGTTACAATAATTTCATGATGCCCATCAAGATCAGTAGAAATCCGGGTAAAATAGAAAGCTTGCGAATCCACTTCAGCTCCGCATACCGGAATCCGATCTGTAGGCCTAAGCCAAGAAACATACCGCTGGCCAATGCAATGACTGCCGCGGTGAGCCACGGTGTGAATCCAAGAAGTGCGGCCCCGATCCCGGCACCAAACGCATCCAGAGACAAAGCGACGCCCAGCAGTACAGCTTCGTATGCCGAGATATTGCCCGACCGGTCGACATCGGCAATGGACGGTGTCCGTAAGATTTGGATGACAAGCCCGAGCCTTTTCAGCTCAATATACCATATGGCTTTGGCCGGTACGGATGCAGGTTCTGCCACAATAGGCGCTCTCTCGGCTTCGTCGTTTGTCTCTTCATCCTTTTTGTCCGAAAACATTTGATATACCGCCCACACGCCGATGCCCATTAGGATAAAAGCTCCGACATATTTGGCGGCCTCTGGATCGACGAATCGACTCATCAGCACGCCGACCTGCATGGATGTATAAATAATCAGGCCGGAACAAAACGATATTATGACAATCGACAGCAGGGGAATACGAATTTTACGAAGTCCATACATCACTCCGACTCCGAATCCGTCCAAACTGACGGCAAACGCCAATAGCATCAATGAGACGACAGGCAGCATGCTCTTTCCTCCCTCATCAGATCAACTTTACTCCATACTATATGGAGGATCTGGGCGGGGGGTGCATAACGGGCATCCTTCCTATAGTGCATAACACTTTAAGCTATAAAGTCCGTTTACTCCTTCTGCGTTTTAAAGGCTGGCATTGGGGGCAATAGTGGGTCCCTCGTCCCCCTAAAACCATTTTTTCGATGTGGTGTCCGCATTGAAAGCAGGGCTCGTCTTTGCGGCCGTACATTTTAAACTGATGCTGAAACATGCCGATTTCGCCTTGACCGTTCACATACGATTTAATGGTAGAGCCGCCTACAGCCACGGCCTCCTTCAAGGTCGTCACGATCGCCTCATACAGTTTGGCCATCTCAAGCTTGTTCAAGCTGCGGGCTTCCCTCTCGGGATGAATACCGGCCAGAAACAGCGATTCATCCACATAGATATTCCCGATCCCCACAATATATTCCTGATTTAAGAGCAGCGGCTTAATTTTGGTGGGACGCGACCCGATCCTGTCCCGGAACGCCTCAAATGTAAAGGCCTCGTCCAAAGGCTCCAGCCCCAGCTTTTTTAACGGAACTTCAAGCAAATCCTGATTCTTCGGATAAAGATGCATCGTACCGAATTGGCGCACATCCTTGTATCTCAGCTCGGTGCCGTCTGTAAAATAAAACACGACATGCGTGTGCAGCTCCATCGGCTCATCGCTTCGATACAGACCATATCTGCCTTCCATGCGAAGATGCGAGACGAGCGTATAATGGTCGAACATAAGCCGCAGAAATTTGCCTCTGCGTTCCACCGACTGGATGGTTTCTCCACTCAGGAGCATTTGAAATTCCTCAATATCGTAAGGATACTGAATAATTCGCGGCAGCCTAACCGAAACCCGCTCCACCGTCTTTCCGATCACCAATTGATTCAGCGTCCTCCGGACCGTTTCTACCTCCGGCAGCTCTGGCATGATGTCTTCCCTCCCTGCGTTTACTTCGCCTCGTACCAGTTGACTCCGTCATCCACATCTACCTTCAGCGGTACATCGAGCTCGAGCGCGTTTTCCATCACTTCGGCAACCATCTTCTTCATGGTCTCCAGCTCATCCTCAGGCACCTCGAGCACCAATTCATCGTGCACCTGAAGCAGCAGCCGGCTCTTGACTCCCTCTTCCTTCATCCGCTTGTCCAGCTGCACCATGGCCAGCTTGATAATATCCGCCGCAGTGCCTTGGATCGGCGTATTCATTGCGGTCCGTTCAGCGAACGAACGAAGATTGAAATTGGAAGCCTTAATTTCCGGTAAATACCGGCGGCGGTGGAGAAGTGTGGTCACATACCCATCCTCACGCGCTTGCTTGACAATATCGTCCATATATTGGCGAACCCCTTGGAAAACGGCAAAATACTGCTCGATAAACTTCGCCGCATCCTTGCGGGTAATATTCAAATTCTGAGACAAACCGTAATCGCTGATGCCGTAAACAATGCCGAAATTGACGGCTTTCGCCTGGCGGCGCATATTCGAATCGACGCCGTCCTCCGGCACGCCGAATACATCCATCGCCGTTTTCGTATGAATGTCCATGTTCTCGCGAAACGCTTCGATCAGCTTCTCATCCTGAGAGATATGAGCCAGCACACGCAGCTCGATCTGCGAATAATCCGCGGTCAGAATACGCCATCCGGATTCTGAGGGTTTGAAGACCTTGCGGATTTTACGTCCTTCCTCCAAGCGGATCGGAATATTCTGCAGATTCGGATATTGGCTGCTCAGACGGCCGGTGGCTGCAATGGTCTGTCTATAGTAAGTGTGCACTTTCCCGGTTTCCGGGCGGACCTCTTTGAGCAAGCCTTCCACGTAAGTGGACTGCAGCTTGGCCAACGTCCGGTAATGGAGAATATGTCCGACCATCGGATGATAGGGCTCGAGCTTTTCGAGCACTTCCGCATCGGTAGAATAGCCTGTCTTCGTTTTCTTGATCACCGGAAGCTGAAGCTTCTCAAACAAGATTTCCCCCAGCTGCTTGGGAGAGTTGATGTTAAACTCCACCCCTGCCTCATCATAAATCGACTGCATGATCTTCTCCAGCTGTTTGCCAAGCTCCGCGCCGTAAGCTTTGAGCTCCTCGACGTCCACTTTAATCCCTTTGCGTTCCATCGAGGCAAGCACCAGCGCCAAAGGAAGCTCAAGCTCGTGAAACAGCTCATTCATTCCGCTGGACTCAAGCTCGGATTGCAGTGTCTCGGCCAACTGCTGCACAGCTAATGCCTTACGGCACATCAAGCTGCTCAGAACATCCGCCTCCGGAAGCTTGAATTTGGCGCCTTTGCCGAATACGTCCTCATCGGCGGGGATCGCAGACTTGCCGTAACGGGCGGAAAGTCCGTGCAAGGTCAGCGCAGACTCCGTAGGATCAAGCAAATAACCGGCAAGCAGCACATCAAAGCTTACGCCGCGCAGCTCCAGCCCCTGCCAAAAGAGTGCCACCACCGCGCGGTGAAGATCGTATACGGCGATGGATTTCTTCTCGTCCGCCAACCACTGACGCACGCTGTCAGCCCCATCCGTCTCCTGTTTAAGAAGCTCAAACGGCAAATAATAGCCTGTCGGTTCCATATCGGCGTCTGTCTCGGTATAAAAGGACAAGCCGAGCACTTCTCCCGTATGCGGGTTATCCCCGATCACTTCAACGTGCAGCGCCCGAACGCCGGGCAGCACTTCGACCAGTTCTCCCAGCCCCTCCGGCGTAACCTGAATAGCTTGAATCTTAGCCTCTGCCTGGGACGAGCCTGCAGCGTCCGCCGAAACGTCTTGGCCTCCTCCATTAGGCAGGTTCAGCCGCTCCAGCAGCGATTTAAATTCCAGCTTGCGGAACATGTCCCCCAAAGCTTGTTCATTGTATCCGCCGTACGCCAGATCGTCCCAAGGAATATCTACCGGAACCTCGCGGAAAATCGTCGCCAGCTCCTTGCTCATCCGCGCATCATCAGCGTGAGCGGCGACCTTCTCGCCCATCTTTCCTTTGATGTTCGATGCATTCTCAAGCACCTTTTCCACCGATCCGTATTCGTGCAGGAGCTTCAGGGCCGTCTTCTCTCCCACACCCGGGATGCCGGGAATATTATCGCTGGTATCCCCCATAAGACCTTTGAGATCAATAATTTGAACCGGCTTCAGCCCGTATTTTTCTTCGATATAAGCCGGATCGTACAGCTCCACCTCGCTGATCCCTTTGCGTGTCAGCGCAATCTTTACGTTATCTGAAGCAAGCTGCAGCATGTCTTTATCGCCGGTCACTACAAGCACTTCCATACCGTTCTGCCCGTCCGCGGTACGCGTTAGTGTGCCAATGATATCATCGGCTTCATAGCCGTCCAATTGAAATTGCCGGACGCCAAACGATTCCAGCAGCTCCTTCAAAACGGGAAACTGCTCGGAAAGCTCGGGAGGGGTCTTTTCCCTTCCCCCCTTGTAATCTGCGTAGCCTTTATGTCGAAACGTCGTTTTCCCGGCATCGAACGCCACAAGAAAATGCGTCGGTTTTTGTTCTTCTATCAGTTTAAGCAGCATCGTCGTAAAGCCGTAGACCGCATTCGTGTGCAATCCCTTCGAATTACTGAGCAGCGGCAGCGCAAAAAACGCGCGATACGCGATGCTGTTGCCATCAATCAAAATCAACTTGGACAAAGACTACACCCCATTTTCGTGAAACTATCTGCTTCTTACATGATAGCATAGGACGGCCACAGAAAAAAACCTTAGCTTCCTTCCTGAAAAAAGGAGTGTGCGCCTTTGTTGCCGCATAAAATGTAGTAACTTTGATCCCTACCCGTCTGCATGAACGGCAAGTACAAAGCATGAAAGGGAGATCGGAGGAACCGTCCTATGAATGAAACCGTACGACTGACCGGCAAACGCATTATTTTTTTCGATGTAAATCAAACGTTAGTGCAGCAAAATTTAAGCTTCGAGGAAGGCTTTCGGCTTGCATGGGAGCATTTCACCGGCAGATGGTCGCAGGATGAGAAACCAAAGGCAGAGCAAGTGTGGACCCAGTACATCTGCAGATGGCAGCAGCAAAAAAAGTCGAGGATCACCTTCAAGCAGCTCGATGAGCTCCAGCAGCAGTGCTTAAAGGAAGCGATGGAAGCGATGCACATTCCGGTAACCGGCGCTTTAACGCGCGGCTTTATACAGGAAATCAGGCGGCTTCAGCTGGAAGCCAAAACCATGCCTCCGCGTACGCGGGAGATGCTGGAGACGTTGTCCCGCAGCTACCGGCTGGCCATTATCAGCAATAGTCCCCGGTCTGAAGTGCTGCAGATGCTCAAGCGGTTTAATCTCGACACGTTCTTTCCCCCCGAGAATGTATTTACTGCATTGAAGCCGGCCGACAAAAAACCGGCTCCATATTTATTCAAAAGAGCGCTCAAAATGATGCAGCTCTCCCCCAAGCAAGCCGTCATGGTCGGGAATTCCTGGAAACACGATGTATGCGGCGCAGTAAAAGCGGGTCTGGACGCCGTCTGGTTAAACACATCAGAATTCTCATCAGATCCAGACACCAAAAAAATAACCCAGCAGCGGCTGGGCAAGCGAAAGGTATATTTGATCCGGAGATTGGATCAGTTGTCTGATTTGTTTCCTTGAGCACTCTTTTTTTCGAAAGGCATACCAACAAAATCACAGAAGTAGACGCTGCCGCGGTGTGCCTTTGAACGCTTCTTTACCATGGCTGCGGTGCGGGAAATTTGCTCCGGACTTATACCTGCGCACGAATGGCAAATCACAAGAGAAAGCGACAAAGTAACCCCTTCACTTTCCATGCGTCTGCCCTGCCGGTCCTCAACGTATATCCAGTCATCATAATCGTAGAAAGCTTTTGCTCCCAGATCAAAACGCCGAAGCATTTCTTCGCAAAGCTTTTCGGGGGAAGTGCTGCCGGTAATGGCGATAAAATCATCGCCCCCGATATGACCTACAAAATCATAAGGGGTACCAAGCAAACCAATCGCCTGTTGAAAACAGTCTGCAGTAAACTGGATAAGCTGATCTCCCCTGTGAAATCCGTACCGGTCATTAAACCATTTAAAATAATCAATATCCCCATAGATAACAGAGAAACTCTCGTTATCGAGGGTCCGTTTATTCATCTCCCGGTGAATCTGCATATTTCCGGGCAAGCCGGTGAGGGGATTAGCCACCTTCGCCCTTTCCATCTTTGCGGTGGTGATACACTCCAGAATGGAACGAATGGAGGCCGTCCCCCTCACATGCCCCTCCGATGTTATGATGACCAAATCATAAAAGTTTTGGATATCTCGAGAGGTCGTGTCCTGAGATACTTGTTCTATCGGAGCCTGCTCATCCACAATGAGCGGGTGAGGGTCCATCAGCTGATCGATCGGTCGGTTCCAAAATAAGGAATAGCCATATTGGCCCGCCAACTGTTGAAACAGCCGATCTCTCATAATTAAGCCGACCGGCCGATTCTCATTAACGACTACTGCACCTACAGTATCTGTATTACGCTTAAAATAATTCGCTACGACAGAAATCGAAGTCCTGTATTCAAAGGTTTGACACGGTACGCAGATGTCACCGATCGTCCAGACGCCGCCAGCCGATTCAAGAACTTTACGGTGCAGCATAATATGATCAAACAGCTCGGAGGGCAAAACGGTCTCCTCCCTTCCGGGGCGGCCCAGCAAGTAGCCTTGTCCGTAATGAATCCCCATGCGTGTAAGCTTCATCAGCTCCTCATGCGTTTCTATACCTTCAGCAATCAAATAAACACCCAGCTTTTGCGCAAAAGTAAGCATCGTCTCAAGAATGTACTCTTTCGTTTTGTTCCGATGAAGGTTATGTACAAGCGAACGATCCATTTTAATAAAATCAGGCTGCAGCTCTGCAATCGCTTGAAGCGAGGAATAACCCGCGCCGGCATCATCGATAGCAATACGGTAGCCCTGCTTCCTGTAGTGGTCGAGAATGTGCTTGGCTGCTGCAAAATCTTCAATGGAGCTCCGTTCCGTAATTTCAAAAACAACATTTCCCGGAGATAGTCCGCGTTTTTCCAAGAGCTCCAGAGTTTTTCCCGGCACGAAATCCGGATCGTTCAAAATCTCGGCCGATACATTCAGAAACAGGAGTTGATCCTGTGTTCCGGTAAAGGCTCCCTCAATCGCTTTGGTTCTCGCCAGCCGGTCCAGGGGATATAACAGGCCCTCCTCTTCCGCCGCGGTAAACAAATTCAGCGGTGAATTAAGCATGCTGTGTTCCGGCCCCCGGGTTAGAGCCTCATAACCTATGATATGTCCGTCGCTCAACGAAACAATAGGCTGATATACTGACAGTATCGTTCGGTTTTGTATTATATTTAGCAGCTCTGTGCGCCGGTTTTCCCGGTTTTTCTTTTCTACTTCAGCCATAATATCTATTGACATGATCCATCCCTACTTATCCGGTTTCTTTTTCTAAAGAATAACATAGGTATTTCATCCCAATGTTAAATTCAAGCTGTCGAATTGTTAAACTTTGTACAGTACGATACAGCCGTTAAGCCGGGCAGACAAAATACCCGTAATAGTAAATTCTCCTACGGGTAACAATCAATGAGAGCAAAGCGTTTTCGAGATCTTTTCCATCTGTTCTGGCCTGATTTTTATGAATTACGCTATACATACAAGCCACAAATATAGACCGATTAACGTGATGAATAAGGTTGGAATGGTCAGTACGATACCTATGCGGAAATATTGGCCCCATGTAATCGCAACTCCTTTTCTCGAAAGCACATGCAGCCAAAGCAAGGTGGCCAATGAACCGATCGGCGTGATTTTCGGTCCCAGATCGGATCCGATCACATTAGCGTAAATCAGGGCCTCCCGCATCGTACCGGTCGGATGTATTCCTTGGATCGCCAAGGCGTTAATCATGATGGTCGGCAAATTATTCATAACCGAAGACAGTACCGCGGACAAGAAGCCCATGCCTAATGTGGCGGCAAGCAAGCCATATTCCGTGAATTGCTCTATAACCCATCCAAGCGTATCGGTCAAACCCACATTTTTAAGACTGTAAACCACAACATACATCCCGATAGAGAACACCACCACCGTCCATGGCGCATCCTTGAGAATTTGTCCCGCTTGGACGGTGCGGCTTCCGCGCGCCGCTGCAATAAAGATGAGGGCTACCGTTGCGATAATGATCGATACGGGAATGTTCAGGAACTCACTTGTCAGATACGCTAACAGCAAGAGCCCCAGCACAACCCAGGAAAAGCGAAACAGCTTGACATCCTTAATGACATCCGCGGGCTTTTTCAGCTCAGAGACATCATAGCATGCAGGTATTTGTTTTCTGTACATCAAGTAAAGCACAAGAAGGCTTGCGCCAAGCGAGAACACGTTGGGAACCATCATTCGGCTGGCATATTCAATAAAGCCGATGCCGAAATAGTCCGCCGACACAATATTGACCAGGTTGCTTACCGTAAACGGAAGCGAAGTCGTGTCAGCAATAAACCCGCTGGCGATCACGAAAGGAAGGATCATGCTCTTGTCATACTTCAATGCCCTGACCATAGCTAAAACGATCGGCGTCAAGATCAGCGCCGCACCGTCATTAGCGAAGAAAGCCGATACTGCGGCTCCCAGCAGGATGACATAAACAAACATAAGCTTACCGTTGCCCTTGGCTAACCGGGCCATATGCAGCGCGGACCATTCAAAAAAACCGATTTCATCCAGCAGCAGTGAAATCATGATAATGGCGACAAAGGCCAATGTAGCATTCCAGACCATATCGGTTACGATCCACACGTCATTGCCCGCTCCAGCGGGATAAAAAATTAACCGGCTTCCATATCTATGGAAAACCGGCTGTTTTTTAAATATTCAAATCTTTACGTTTTCCTGTAACCATGTAGATGACGCCTTCCCCGATGTTCGTCGTATGGTCCGCCACACGCTCAAGGAATAATGCAGCCAGCATCAGCTGGGAAAGCTGACGGTTTTGGCTTGAATCGCTGCCCATCAGCCCGATGAGTTCATTCACCACATAACTGTAGAGCTTATCGACCTCATCGTCCTTCTCCGCCAGTGCCGCGGCACGGTGAATGTTTTGCTCCGTATAAGCGAGCAGACTTTCACGAAGCATCGTTTTGCTCAATTCAGCCATTCGTGGAATGTCCACAAGCGGTTTGACCAGCTCTTGACCGTTCATCCGAATGCAGATTTTGGCGATATCCACAGCATGATCCGCGATCCGTTCCAGATCCGTTGCAATTTTGATCGCCATACTAATGATGCGGAGGTCACTGGCCATCGGCTGCTGCAGCGCAATCAATCTCAACGAATTTTCTTCGATTTTTGCAGTCAGATCATCAATTTGATCATCCTGCTCTACCGTTCGTCTGGCCAAGCCTTCATCCATTCTCGCCAGGGCATCCACCGCTTGATGGATCGATTGTTCTACTAGCTTTCCCAGATGTAACAGGTCCTGCTGCAGATTATCCAATGATTGATGGAAGTTGATCCGATTATCCATACTTTACACTCTCCCTTTTTTGGTCGTGTCTTATTAACCGAAGCGTCCGGTAATATAATCTTCCGTTCTTTGATCGGAAGGAGTAGTGAAGATTTTATCGGTCTTATCCGTTTCCACCAAAATCCCATTCAAGAAAAACGAAGTCGTATCTGAGATACGCGCTGCCTGCTGCATGTTATGGGTTACGATAATAATCGTATATTTTTCTTTCAGCACTTGGGTAAGCTCCTCCACCTTCAGAGTGGAAATGGGGTCCAGTGCGGAGGTAGGCTCATCCATAAGCACTACATCCGGCTCTACCGCAAGCAATCGGGCAATACAAAGACGCTGCTGCTGCCCTCCCGATAAGCCCAATGCCGATTTGCCAAGCCGGTCCTTTACTTCATCCCAGAGAGCCGCTTGAACGAGACTTCTCTCTACGATTTCATCCAGTACCGCTTTTTTCTTGATCCCGTGGATCCTTGGCCCATATGCGATATTGTCGTAGATGCTCATAGGAAACGGATTCGGACGCTGGAATACCATACCGACTTTCTTGCGAAGGGAAACGACATCGGTATCCGAACCATAAATATTTTGTCCGTCCACAAAGACGCTCCCGGTAATGCGAACATTATCAATCAAATCGTTCATCCGGTTCAACGTACGCAGAAAAGTGGATTTTCCGCAGCCGGAAGGTCCGATTAAAGCAGTAATCGAGTTCTTTTCTATTGTAAGACCAATGTTATGCAGAGCGTGATTTTCGCCGTAATATAAATTTAGCTGGTCTACTTTAATTTTATGCGATTCGGACATGATCATTTCCCCCCGGATAATTTTTTCTGCAGAATACGGCTTGGAATAGCAATCAACAGGTTAAACAACAGCACTACGATCAGCAGCAGCGCCGCACTTCCCTTTGCAATATCCTGTGCATCAGGAACGATCGCTTCGGATTGTACATACCACAAATGAACAGCCAAGGTTTCTCCCATGCTAAGAGGATTAAAATCAGGGAAGAACCGGGATACCGATAAACCTGCCGTATAGATGAGAATCGCCGATTCACCCAACGCTCTTCCTGCAACCAGCGTAATTCCCGTAATGAGGCTTGGCAGCGATGCCGGAATCAAAACCTTGCGAATGGCCTGCCAGCGAGTGGAGCCGAGCGCAAGAGAAGCCTCCCAATACGATTCCGGTACGGAACGGATCGCTTCTTCCGTTACCCGCACGAGAATCGGCAGGTTAAGCAGCGCCAATGTGGCTGCACCGCCAATGATGGAAAATTTCAGATCCATCCAATTCACGAATAGCAGGAAACCGAATAAGCCGAAGACGATAGAAGGAACCGAAGACAAGGCTTCGACTGAGATCCGCACTAAATCCGTAAAACGGTTTTTCTTTGCATAAATAGCCAAATAAATACCCGCGCCAATGCCGATCGGCAGCGAAAAAAGCAGCGATAGAAAAAGAATATAAAACGAGTTAAAAAGCATCGGGCCAACACCGCCGCCGGCCATTAATTCCGAGGGCTTCCCCGTTATAAAATCCCATGTAAGCATGTGAAGCCCATCGCCCAATATTCTGAAAAGAAACCACGCAAGAATAAGAATGATCGCCAAGCCTGTCACCCAAAAGTACAGTGTTGCCAAGCGGTCTGTCATTTTACTTGTCATTTCAATTCACTCCTCTTAGCCACGATTCGGATGATAAGGATCAAAACCAAAGAGATGATCAGCAGTACTAACGCCATCAAAAAGAGCGCATTATTCCACGTACTGCCGTAATGGGTATTCCCCATATCCTTTACGATGGCGGTCGTCAGCACCGTTGCGGAATCGAGGAGCGATTTGGGCATCTGCGGCGAATTGCCGATAACCATAAATACAGCCATGGTTTCTCCGATAGCACGTCCCATACCAAGAATGATAGCCGTCAGGATGCCTGGTCTTGCCGCAGGAAGCATAACTCTCCAAATGGTTTGCCAGCGCGTGGCTCCCAAGGCAAGAGAAGCTTCCTCCAGCCGGTCCGGAAGAGCACGAATGGCATCCTCCGATATTGAAAGGATTGTAGGTAAAATCATCACAGCCAAAATAATGGCTGCAGGCAAAATGCCATAGCCGAACCCTTCATTAAATTGGGCCAGAAAAGGAACGATCACGGTCAGGCCGATTAAGCCGTAAACGACGGATGGAATGCCTACAAACAGATCCGTTGCCGGTCTTAAAATTTCACGCACCCAGTTAGGAGCGATTTTGGCCATGAATAAAGCTCCTGAAAGTGCAAGAGGTACAGACATCAGAACGGAGAGAAGCGTTAACACAATGGTGCTGTAAAGAAAAGAAAATGCTCCGAATTTATCCTGGGACGGTGTCCAGTCGGTTGAGAAAAAGAACTCCATCGGGGACACGTCCGTGAAGGTTTTAACGCCCTGCCAACCTACAAAGGCGATAATAGAGAAAATAATAGCCGACACCAGAACGGCGCTGGCGATAAAGATCCACCTCATCAAGTGATCGGTACGATTTTGATTCTTTGTCCATCGGACGTTTTTCCTATCTCTTTTTTCTTTCTGTTGTTCTGATAGCTGGTCGGAAACTAAACCCATCAGCCTATACCCCCTCAATCCTAAGTCAAATGAACTTCTTAATCATAGTGTAGAAATGTAAGGGCAAAACCATACAATTGTTAAGCTAATGTAAAATTTTCGCGTAGGATGATATAAATTTTTACTTTATTACAAAAGAATGCTTATAAATCGAGTAGGAGGGGGCGCCTAGCCCCCGACCTCTCACACCACCGTACATGCGGGTCCGCATACGGCGGTTCCAAAAGGTTAACAAAGCTCTAAATAACGAGAAAGCAAACTTCTCAGCCCT
>NZ_JBVASZ010000012.1:0-163632 GCF_057814255.1 Paenibacillus sp. F024 | reverse complement strand
TCTTAGTTTGGTGATGATGGCGGAAGGGAACCACGCGTACCCATACCGAACACGACCGTTAAGCCTTCCAGCGTCGATGGTACTTGGACCGCAGGGTCCTGGGAGAGTAGAACGTCGCCAAGCGAGCCAAGCCTACCTGAGGTGGGCTTTTCTTATGTTGCCAACTCATTCGGGCCCTTAGCTCAGCTGGTTAGAGCGCACCCCTGATAAGGGTGAGGTCGGTGGTTCGAGTCCACTAGGGCCCATCATTCAAACTTTATAAGCCGCATATACGGGGCCATAGCTCAGCTGGGAGAGCGCCTGCCTTGCAAGCAGGAGGTCAGCGGTTCGATCCCGCTTGGCTCCACCACTATTCCCTGATAGCTCAGCTGGTAGAGCACTCGACTGTTAATCGAGTTGTCACAGGTTCGAGTCCTGTTCGGGGAGCCATGGAGAAGTGTCCGAGCTGGCCGAAGGAGCACGATTGGAAATCGTGTAGGCGTCACAAGCGTCTCGAGGGTTCGAATCCCTCCTTCTCCGCCATATCATCTTAGAACAATACATAAACAGTACGAAAGCGATCAATATTCTTTTACATAGGGGCATAGTTTAAAGGTAGAACAAAGGTCTCCAAAACCTTTGGTGTGGGTTCGATTCCTGCTGCCCCTGCCAATTGTCGAATAGAGGTCATTGGGGATTAGCCAAGCGGTAAGGCAACGGACTTTGACTCCGTCATGCCTAGGTTCGAATCCTAGATCCCCAGCCATTTGTTGTGAGCGAGCCATTAGCTCAGTTGGTAGAGCACCTGACTTTTAATCAGGGTGTCGTAGGTTCGAGTCCTACATGGCTCACCAGTTAGTTTAGATGTGAGTATATGACGGAATGGGCTGACACATCAGACTTAGGATCTGGCGGTCGGTCTTGGGGTCCAAGTCCCCTCTACATGCACGTTGTTCTTTGCGGATGTAGTTCAATGGTAGAACTCCAGCCTTCCAAGCTGGTAGCGTGGGTTCGATTCCCATCATCCGCTTTGATTATATTTTCCTGCCTATTGGCTAATAATGAACGGGAAGCCATAGGAAAGGAGCAATGAACATGGGCGACGATTCCATCAAACCTAATGGGTCACAGCATGCCGAGCCTCCAACGAATGATCCAAAAAAGCAAGGGAGATCAGCGGCAAAGAAAAAATCGAAATAAATCGCTCTAAAGACTTTGCAAACATCTAAGCATCAAGTTAATTATTTAAGCTTAGCAATCGTACAAGTAGGATCATTCGCCGTCAGGTGATATGGTCCTTTTTTGTTATATTTTTGAACTCGATTAGGATAATTGATTTATTGTGAATCGGTTGTCTTTTTCCCGAAATGAATTTTTTAGTAGAGCATACGAACTATTTTTGTTTAAACAATAGTTACAATAAAAATGAAAATTTTTACTATAAAAAAGGAATTTGATTCAATATGTCGAATATTGTTTAATATTATCTAGTTTTCTGACAAGTCTTCCTTGAAAAGTCGATAAAGGCACACCCATTGAAAAGTGGGGTCGCAAAGCTACAGGGGCTTCAGTGCGAATGCACTATGCCAGCCAGTTACCGAAATCTGGATTCACCAATCCTCCAATTTCGGAGGATTTTTTTTGGTTTTGGGACGTTTGATGTAGCATTCTTTCATCGTCACTCTAAGTAGATGAGTCTGACAATCCTTTGAAAATATCTTAGTGATGTGAGGAGAGAGTGAAATGTACCTTGGCCGAGTTCCTGGTATGGGATTAGATGAGATGCAAAACAAATCGTATGAAGAATTAAAAAACCATTACTCCAATCTGAAAGCTGAATTAAAGGTAGCTCGAATTAATTTTGAATTCGAAAGAGCATTAGATCTTAAGGAAGAAATCGAAATTATATTTAAAGAGCTATCTAGAAAAAAGGAAAAAAAGACCAGTTGAGACGGCTTCAGAGGCTCTGCTTGTTTTGAGCTTCACGGTATGGAGGACGATGTAATGAAAAATGAACGATTATTGTACATACTTTTCCGATTAATGAAGAAAGAGCTAAGTACATACGAACATTGTATGAGGGTTGGCAAAATGGCCAAAATTATGGCCTCGTATCTTCATTTTAATCAGGAGCAAACACGCAGTTTGGTAATAGGCTGCCTTCTGCATGACATTGGAAAGATATTTATTCCTACGGATATCATAAATAAGGAGACCGGCACAACGGTAGAAGAGTGGGAAACGATGAAACGTTATCCTGTTCTAGGCGCAAATCTGGCGCAGAAAGAAGGAGTACAAGATCTGAACATCATTGAAATCATTAAATTTCATCGCGAACGCTGGGATGGGGCCGGATATCCTTATGGTTTGCGTGGCGAGTTCATTCCTTCCTTTGCGCGAATTTGCTCTATTCTTGATGCTTTTGACGGTATGCTGCAAGACCGCCCGCATCGCAAGGGCTTATCCGTACAAGAAGCCAAGCAAGAGCTATGGTATCAAAGCAGGAAGCAATTTGACAAAAACCTTGTTCAAGTTTTCCTGAATATCCCTTCACATACAATTGAAAATGTTACCATTTATAATAATTGGCGAAAAGAACATTTCGGATGAATACAGCATGCTTTTATTTAATAGAAAAAAAGTTTGAATGATTTGAATTTCATGCCGGGCCCAAGAGCACAATGAACAAGCTGGGAAAATAGTACCAGTGGAAAAGCATCTTAATCGGTGCCTTCATTGCTTCTTCTTTGGCCCTTTGTTTTTTGCTTACGCAGCGCACTTCTTGTAATGAATTTTTAATTTTAATCCATCCAACTCGATACGGTCGCGTCCCCATTAAACCTTCTCTTCGATGTTTTCCCAAAACGGATTTCCTCCAGACTTATACATGCACAAAGCGATGGTTAAAAAAAGGTTATAAATAACTCTCCTGTAACCCAACCGTTGTTAAGTCAAAACAAGCCCGATATGTTGAAATAACACCTTGATTTCATCGTAAATATGAATGAGATACCCGTAAAAAAAAAGAGCCAAAACCAAAACCATTTTACACCTCAATCGTTGTGGGCTTCAGGAGGCCGATAGAATTGTTCGATGACTCCATCCTTGTGACCCACGAACCTGAGTGGCTTTTCTGGGTCTTTAATGCATTCAAACTGAATTCCAGTAATCGGAATCGTATAAGCTTGTTGCAATGAGTTTTTGTTGTATTTTCTGATTATATAGTGGATTCCCGACCTAAGGACATCCTTAGGTCGGGAGACAATTATGGTTGTCCCATTTATTCGGAGATTACGATCATTTGACTTTCGGCTTTCCAATCGACCGTGGCGCCAAGCGATTCAGCTACAAAACGCAGTGGAAGGACCGTGCTGCCGTTTACTATTTGTGCGGGCGCATCAATGGTAACTTGCTGCCCGTTCACGAAGGCCACATTGCTCTCGTTCGTCAATTGAATCGTCGTCTCACCAAGCTGAATGGTAACTTCCTGCATGGCCTCGTTCCACTCCACATTCGCACCAAGCGATTCTGCAATTGCCCGGGCAGGTACTAATGTAAACCCGTTTTCAATAAATGGATTGACTTCAAATTGAGGCACAACTCCATTAACGAAGGTCTTAAGCTCTGTATTATTGGTTTGTGCAAAAGCTTTATTCAATTCTTCAAATACCAATGGATTGTTTGGATTTAATGCAGCGGCAGTAGAAAGCTGGGCAATCGCTTCGTTAGGCTTGCCCGCGTTATTTAACTCTTCACCAAGTTTAAACCTTGCAACCGCACTAGTCGGGTTTTTCTCAACTGCCTGCTCCAGGTAAAGCTGCTTCTCATCTGTTTTGCCCTGGCTTCCAGCCATCTCGGCCTGCAGGATCAAGGAAAGATAGCTTTCCGGTGCTTTAGCATTCAATTGCTTTGCGATTTCCTGCGCATTGTTAAGGTCGCTATTAGCCAAGTAAGCTAAAGCTAATTCTACATAGAGGTTGTTATTGTCCGGATTTGCAGATAACGCTTGTTGGAATTCATTGATGATGGAATTGTAATCAACATTTTCTTTCAAAGTGAAAAGATCCATTGCTGCTTTTTCTACTGCCAGATATTGCTCATAGGCTGCCGGATCCACCGTAGAACGGAACTCCGCCAGGCTCTGAGACAGGTCCGTTACTGCTTCGAAGTTGAATTCAAAGGAGTCGTCCGTCAAGTCAAAATCAAGCATGTCCTGAATGTTCTCCATATGCGATTCAAAAGAAGCTGAATGATCAGGTGTTTCGGAAGGCTGGGTCTGGTCTTCCTCAGTATTGAAAGAATCGGCTTGGTCAGAAGTATCATCTGATCCGGAATCAGATGAAGAGTCGGAAGACATATCACTCGATTCGTTGGAAGACATATCACTCGATTCGTTGGAAGACGTATCACTCGATTCGTTGGAAGACATATCACTCGATTCGTTGGAAGACGTATCACTCGATTCGTTGGAAGACATATCACTCGATTCGTTGGAAGACGTATCACTCGATTCGTTGGAAGACATATCACTCGATTCGTTGGAAGACGTATCACTCGATTCGTTGGAAGACGTATCACTCGATTCGTTGGAAGACGTATCACTCGATCCGGAATCAGATACCGATGAGGAAGAAGTATCACTTGTTTGAGCAAAGCTGGAATGAACTGGTGCAAGTAATAGCAATGATGCAAGAGATAATGCAGTAAGTTTTTGATTCATTTGTTCATAACCTCCATTGGATATGTAGTATTTTGTTTCATGATTGTTAATACGACCTTAGTTGTACATAAATGGGGGTCATTCGACATATGTTTTCAATTTTTTTTATTTTTATGGTTATTTAGAACTATATATCAGGAAATGATATTCTTTTTGGTCTATGCTATCCTGCCAAGTTCATCGATTGTTATTATACAATAAAGGAGCACGCGTTCTTATTCTGGTGTTGACTTTCAATTAAACAAAACAACCTTACCTCAAGAAAATCTCGAAGTAAGGTTGTCTTGATATGATGATGACCCGGTAAATCTGATGTTTGGGTATCCGATGGCAACGGACAACCTTGTGTTTCAAACTACCATGAATTAGACCCAGCAGATGAGTCGCTGGAATCGGAAGAACTAGACGAATCGTTTGAGTCATCAGAGCTCGACGAATCAGACGAATCGGAAGAATTGGATGAGTCATCAGAACCCGACGAACCGGACGAATCAGACGAGTCGTCAGACCCCGAGGAGCCTGAGGAACTCGATGATCCTGAAGAGTCCGAAGAACTCGGTGATCCGGAAGAACTAGACGAATCGTAAGAGCTGGACGAATCATAAGAGCTGGACGAATCATAAGAGCTGGATGAGCCATTCGAACTCGACGATCCGGATGAGCTGGACGAGTCGTAAGAGCCTGAGGAGCTCGACGAACTTGACGATCCGGACGATCCGGACGATCCGGACGATCCAGACGATCCAGACGATCCAGATGATTTAGGTATACTCGACGAACCGGTTGGACGGTTAGCCTTCGAGGAGTCCGATGAATTAGAGGCTCCTGACGAAGCGGGTGAACCATACGATCCGGACGATCCGGATAAACCGGACGAATTGGAAGTATTAGATGAACCGGTTGTCTGGGAACTGTTGGGCTCCTTAGGTGTATTAGATGAATCTGATTTGTCAGGGATGCTTGAAGCCCCCGGTTTGTCATATGCTTTGAAAGGCTTCGATGAGCTTGAAGGCTCAACGGGGTTCCTATTGCCGTGCTGCTCCCGAGATGAAGCTTCAATCGGTGTTTGCTGCCTTGTATTATTTATGCTTGCGCCAGAAGGAGACACAGTATGACCCGCATTCTCTACTGACATTTCCTCAGGAACCGCCGGTTGGTCCAAGCTTTCGGTATGCTCATTTTGTTCAACCCATGAATCTGCAGGCTGAAGCTCATTTTTCTCTTGAGTTATCGGAGAGCGGATGGACTCAAAAAATTGCTCCTTACGGATTCCCGCTTCTTGTAAGACCTTAGCCAAAGACTCTGATGCGGCTTTTTTCACGTCTAAATGAACTCCAAGCTGCTCGGCCTGCTGGATTAGCAGCCATGTATTCAAAGAAATATTATTTTCCTTGGCTTTGTCATATGAGGCTTGGTCAGCTTGTTCAACCTTGAGGTAAGCATTGATCTGCTCGGCCAGAAGGATTTTTGTTATAGCAGTTTCAATCATGCTTGAGTTTAAGACGGAATCACCTCGAAGTCTTGCAGCCGTGATCATTATCATATTGTCTTTGTTCCGGTTGATATACCCGAGGGCAATCGACCTTGAAATGATTTTCTCTACGGCCTCTGGCATTGTCAATTTTCCCGATGGAAAATGATCCAGCACTTGTTCCGCATCTGTATTCAGGGCTTTGACCTCAACAATGCGATTCTCTGAATCCAAATATAATTCCAGACTAGGGTTAATATCAATAGCAATGACCTGATCATATTTGGGCTGATTTTGAAAAAATATCGTTAAGCCTATGAGAATAAAAAGACATGCTGCAGCCGAATAAAGCCAGGAAGTCGGAATCCGTTTTTTCTTGCGGAGAGGAACAGAGATTCGTTCCCCTACACTAGGGATTTCCTTCGGAAGGGGAAGATTACGGAATTTGCCGTCATCACACATGACTACAATATACTGATCCGTAATCTTCATGACAAGTCCTTTGGTTTCCTTCATGATATTCCCCTCCTTTCCAATTCCGGAAATGCAATGGACGATTTCAAGTGGGGGAGATCATCTGAAATGAGGATCACAATGAGCGCGATCAGATATTTTCTTCCTCTTTCCACCGTTTTGCGGCTTACCTTAACAAAATCGAGAATCTGCTTGAGCGGCAGCTGTTTTGTTTTCATCAGTATCTCAACTAAATGAGGGTAGCTTACAAAGTCGTTGGCAATCTGAATCAGATTGTTTCTGGCATCTGTACGCTCGGGAGAGGCCTCTTCCAATTCCTCGAAATAAATGCCGAATTCCTCTAATCTGGAGCTGTAGATTTGGATTTCTTCCATGCGTTCTTGAATAAGCAGCTGTTCATTATAATGGTTCCAGGATTGCTTAATCTCAGCCGGATTTGACTCATATTCGTCACCCTCCGGATCGTGTGCAGTAGAATCCAAGCTTACTGATAAATGATGACGGCTCGATTTTCTGAAGTAATCAATGAGCCGGGATTGGATGATAAGTTTCGCATATTGATGAAAATTATCGTTTTGAGACTCATTATACCTGTTGATGGCCTCATTGAAAGCAATCAGGCTGATGCTCATTTCATCATCGTTCCAAGAGACGATTCGTTTACAAATTTTAGATGCCGTCTTTTCTACAAAAACTTTGTTGTCTTCAATGATTTCTTGCCGGCTTAATTCATCTCCTTGCTGAGCTTTTTTGATCAATTCTTTAAGAATAAATTCTTCCAACATCTGCCGTCAACTCCCCCCTTGCCATGATACGTAATACGGATGAGTGCCAGCCTAACTGTCCGTTAACCGATTCGTTTTGAACATTTTTTTGTAGGCCGCCGGCGTCATCCCAACGATTTTCTTAAACACGCGATGAGAATGAGCCGATGTAACGGAAGCCTGGTGAGATAACACCGCTAGTCCAAGACTTTGATCCAAATGTTCATCGATATAAAGCAGAGTATCCTTCATCCAATGCGGGCAGTCGGTTGAAGAAGGGGCCTCGATGGGGCGTTCTGTCGGCTTTCCGATGATAATGAAGAAGAATTTGATGAAGCAGCAGTACAACGGCGTCTC
This sequence comes from Paenibacillus sp. F024, assembly GCF_057814255.1. NCBI lineage: Bacteria > Bacillati > Bacillota > Bacilli > Caryophanales > Paenibacillaceae > Paenibacillus > Paenibacillus sp. F024. The sequence goes on along the minus strand of NZ_JBVASZ010000012.1, from coordinate 155,867 downwards.
GATAACCGGTTTCTTGGTTCTGTATTTCTTCGTTCATCTGTTTCAGCGAGGATGCAAGCATACGCTGCTGCAGCGGCGGTAAAGCAAATTTATAGTTTTTGTGCTGTTTTCCTTGCTCAAAACATTGCAAATAGGGGAAGGACTCGCCGAACGAGGCCTGATGAATCAAAAGCGGACTAAAGAACACGGCGGTCGATGTGACAGGATCAATGTGATCGGGAAAAGCCCGATGGATGGTATTGCCTGGAATAACAAACAGATCGCCTTGCCGCATGTCATGAAACGTTTGATCGATAAAAAAAGGTACCTTTACCGCGATAGACATAAACCAGCTCGTACTCATCGTGCAGCTGATCGGGAAGCTCGTCTTGCGGGCTTTACGTGTCCATATAGACGAAAGCGAAAGGAAAAGCGGTACTCGAATGGAATTGCTTGCGAACGGGTTCCATAACAGAACTCCCAGCACGTGGAATGTGTATTGAAGATATCAAAAAAGAGTATAAAGATGCAAGAATATGTTATTTCATCATCTTGAACTGTTGATAGAATGAGAGAGATGGAGTTGATGATTAGGCAAGGGAAGTCGGGAAACGGATGAAACGAAGATGACTTGGGGAAGAGGAGCAGATGAGCATGAAAGGTATCATTTGTGAACAAATCGAACAGCTGAAGCTTGTTGATCTGCAGGAGCCTTCCTATAAAGAAGGGGAAGCTATTATCCGTATCCGAAGGTTTGGAATTTGCGGCACGGATATGCATGCCTATAAAGGAAATCAGCCCTTCTTCACCTATCCGCGGGTGTTAGGGCACGAATGAGCGGGAACGATCGAACGGGTTGGGGACAATCCGCAAGGATTTCGCGAAGGTGACCAGGTCGGTATCGTTCCTTATATCAAGTGCGGCGATTGTATTGCCTGCCGGAACGGCAGATTGAATGGCTGCAGGCAAATGAAGGTGCTTGGCGTTCATATCGACGGAGGCATGCGGGAGCTCATTACCGTTCCGGTCACACACTTAAACAAGACAGAGGGACTTTCCTTGGATCAAGCCGCGGCCTTGGAACCGTTCAGTATCGGTGCGCATGCGGTAAGAAGGTCGGAGCTTCGCAAAGATGAAACCGTGCTGGTCATTGGCGCCGGGCCAATAGGTTTAGGCGTTATGGCATTGGCCAAACAGTGTGGCGCTCATGTGATTGCGATGGATATCAATGAAGAACGATTGGCCTTTTGCAGGCAGCGGGCCATGGCGGACCAGACAGTGAATGCGCTCCGGCAGCCTAAAGAACAGCTGGAGTCTTTAACGAATGGAGATTTTCCGACTGTCGTATTCGATGCTACCGGTAATTCGAGGTCGATGACCGATTCATTTCAATGGGTAGCTCACGGGGGGAAACTCGTATACGTAGGTATGGTGAAAGCGGGATATTTCATTCTCCTTCCCTGAATTTCATAAACGGGAAATGACGCTGTTAAGCAGCAGGAACGCTACCCGTGAAGATTTCGACCATGTGATCGAGGCGGTTCGAGGCGGCATTCTCAACGTCGGCAGTTATATTACTCATCGTGCGGATTTTATGCAAATGATCGGGCATTTTGATCAATGGCTTAAGCCTGAATCCAAGGTGATTAAAGCTATGGTAGACATGCGCTAAATTCGGCTCATGCTGAACATGACATATTATTGACAACAATTGGATTAAACTGCATAATGTGTTCAAAACGTACATTCGCGTACTACGCACATGAAGGAGCCGGCAGACTACAGATGGAACGAAGATATGTCAAGGAATCAAGGTGCTATAAAACATCCCGAGTGTTTCCGACGGATGTGAATAACCACAATACGCTGTTTGGCGGAAAATTGATGGCTTATATCGATGACATTGCTTCGATCGCGGCTTCCAAGCACTGCCGCAGAAACGTCGTTACGGCTTCGACGGACTCCGTCGACTTTTTATCGCCGGTTCAAACCACCGATTCGGTATGTCTGGAATCGTTCGTCACCTGGACGGGCAGAAGCTCTATGGAGGTTTTTGTCAAGGTCATCACCGAGGATCTGAAAACAGGGGAACGCACCATTGCCGCGACCTCATTCCTTACCTTCGTTGCGCTCGATGACAATAAGAAACCCGTTTCCATACCCGCCGTCATCCCGGAAACAGAAGAGGAAATCAGGCTTCATGAAACAGCTGTGCATCGTGCCGAGATGCGCCGATTGCGCAGGGAAGAAAGCAAAAAATTTGCGGACTACCTTACGATGAGCTTTCCATGGGAATCCCAATCTTCATCCAATCATTCTTAAAGCGGAGGCAAAGCGAATGAGTAATATTAATGTATGGGAAAATGCGGAGCCAGGCGTTAAACGGAAAATTTTTGAACCCGGCGCCGGAATGATGATGATGGAAGTGCATTTTGAGGAAGGAGCGGAAGGCTATATTCACAGCCATCCGCATGAGCAGCTGACTTATTGTTTGAAAGGAAAGCTGGAGTTTAGCATCGACGGTGTGAAGCAAGTCGTAAGCGCTGGAGAATCGATTTATGTTCCAAGCGGCGCCAAGCACGGATGTCGTGCATTGGAGCCGAGCGCGATATTGGATTCCTTCACGCCGGTGCGTGAGGATTTAATCAAGAGATTATAAGAGAAAAGCCGATCGGTTCCCTATGGGAGCTGTCGATCGGCTTACTTCATTTAAATATCCGTAAAGTTGACCGGTCCTATAACCTCCGTCAAGAAGGCTGTGAGCTCCACGGCTTCTTCCTCGTTGATCTTGTATACGTGCTCCAGGTAGCCTTCGGCCTCCAGATCGTCGGGCCCGATAACCGCGGTGCGTCCGGTTTGCAAATCCGTAACCATCTTCTTTCCGTAAAAACGGTTTGTGGTCGTGATGGCCAAGTCAAATCTCCGCAGCGAATCTCCGACAAAACAAACGAACCTTGTTTTCGTTTCCTCCGTACCGTCGTATAAGTAATCAAATTCCATGATTTCCGCTTTCCTCCGTTTCAAGCTGCCGTAAGTAATTTGAATTATAACAGATTTTCCGAGCCTTCGCCAAAATGGCCTGAACAGGGGAAGACATTAGCATATTTTTGGGCATGGGATTCGTTTTCATTTCTGACGAAACATGATACAATCGGTAGAAGCGATAACATTCATAGAATGAAGCGATTCATAGACTAGAAACGGAGGCTTTTAAGAAAATGTCCAAAGGAAAAATGAGAAGTGACATGATTAAGAAGGGCTTTGACCGCGCCCCTCACCGCAGCTTGCTGCGTGCTGCCGGCGTCAAAGAAGAAGATTTCGACAAGCCGTTCATTGCGGTTTGCAACTCCTATATTGATATCGTTCCCGGTCACGTCCACCTGCAGGAATTCGGTAAAATCGTCAAAGAAGCGATCCGTGAAGCGGGCGGCGTTCCGTTTGAGTTCAATACAATTGGCGTAGACGATGGTATTGCGATGGGGCATATCGGTATGCGGTACTCCCTGCCAAGCCGTGAAATCATTGCCGATTCCCTGGAAACGGTTGTTTCCGCACACTGGTTCGATGGAATGGTCTGTATCCCGAACTGTGACAAAATTACGCCGGGCATGATGATGGGCGCCCTGCGCGTTAATATTCCTACCGTATTCGTCAGCGGCGGACCGATGAAAGCCGGTAAAACCAGCGATGGCCGTTCGATTTCCTTGTCCTCCGTTTTTGAAGGCGTTGGCGCTTACCAAGCGGGTAAAATCGATGAAAAAGGCTTGCAGGAGCTTGAGCAGTACGGCTGCCCAACCTGCGGATCCTGTTCCGGTATGTTTACGGCGAACTCCATGAACTGTCTGGCCGAAGGTCTTGGCCTTGCGCTGCCGGGCAACGGTACGATTCTTGCCGTCGCTCCGGAGCGCAGAGAGTTCGTAAAGCGTTCCGCCAAGCAGCTGATGGAGCTGATCCAAAAAGACATCAAGCCGCGTGATATCGTAACGATTGAAGCGATCGACAATGCGTTTGCTTTGGACATGGCGATGGGCGGTTCGACTAATACCGTGCTTCATACGCTGGCATTGGCGCATGAAGCGGGGATCGATTATCCGATCGAGCGCATCAATGAAGTGGCCAAGCGCGTGCCGCATCTGGCGAAGATTGCACCGGCTTCCGATTACCATATTGAAGACGTGCATAACGCCGGCGGCGTGAGCGCGATCATCAACGAGCTGCTTAAGAAGCCTGGAGCAATCCATGGGGATCGGATCACCGTAACCGGCAAGACGCTGAGCGAGAACGTTGCCGGCTGCGAAATTCTGGATAAGGATGTCATTCATACGCTTGACAATCCGCATTCCGAGCAAGGCGGATTAGCCGTTTTATTCGGCAATCTGGCTCCGAACGGATCGATCATTAAGGTCGGTGCAGTCGACAAATCCGTAGGCGGCTACCATAAAGGACCTGCGATTTGCTTCGATTCCCAAGAAGAAGCTCTTTCAGGCATCGCCAACGGCAAAGTGAAAGAAGGCCATGTGGTCGTTATCCGATACGAGGGGCCAAAAGGCGGACCGGGCATGCCGGAAATGCTGGCTCCGACTTCTCAAATCGTCGGTATGGGTCTTGGCGCGAAGGTGGGTCTGATCACAGACGGCCGTTTCTCGGGCGCATCCCGCGGTATCAGTATCGGACATATTTCCCCTGAAGCAGCGGAAGGCGGTCCGATCGCATTCGTTGAGGACGGAGACATCATCGAGCTTGACTTGACAAACCGCAAGATTGAGCTTCTGATCAGTGAAGAAGAATTCGAGCGTCGTAAGGCGAACTGGAAAGGCTTTGAGCCGAAGGTAAAGACCGGTTATCTGGCCCGTTATTCCAAGCTTGTTACTTCCGCAAGCACCGGCGGCGTTATGAAAGTATAATTCACATATCCATGATAAGACAGCCTCATCGGTATAACAGCCGATGAGGCTGTCTTGGTTGTATTTATTCGTCTACGTGATCGTCTCCCGAGGAATCGTGGGTCGGATGGGCTCCGGGATATTCCCGTGAAATTCCCGCATGGAGCTCGCGATTCTCGTAAGTAAACCGCTGCTGCGGCCGCTGGTCTTCTCTCCAAGGGCTGCTTTTGCCCAGCGATTCGGTTTCCAGACTGCTTCCGTAAGGCCCTTCTGGGAATTCCTCTGCGGTCAGGTCATTGCGCTGGGATTCGACGGTTTTTAGATCGGTGTATTTCTTTTGCGGGGCTTCCTCTATAAAGCCTTCTTGATCGCGGTCGATCGAATCCATATGCCGATACCTCCTTGAGACAATATGATAAACTAGTCGTTTCATTTTAACCCTTATCGTGGATTATTATCCAAAAGCCGCTTGATTTCATTTGTTCTTTCGTGATATGATCGAATTAATTTCAAACGTCGATTGAGGAAGCACCTCTCTTACTTACCGTAGGAGGGTGTTTTTTTGCGTTTGAAAAACCATTTTCAGGAGGGAACCCTATTGAATCTGATGTTTTTGAACAGTCTGGAAAAAGCGACGGAGGAGGGAACAGTTCGGACGGCTCAAGTATCCATCGGTGAAAATCAAGGCGTATGGTTCGTGATGTGGAATGAAGTCAAGTCGGATGGACGGTCGGAGCAGGAGACTTGGTATGAAGGATTACAGTGGGATGAGATGCTATATTCCTTCCGGGAGGGTGTATTTACGAAGCAATGTGAAGGCTTTAAGCCCCTGATGGAGATGAGCGTAAGTGAGCTGGATGGACTTGGAGGACGCGCCGCGTTTGTTCAAATGCTGCATTTTTACAGTGAAAAGCATTCGAACGAGGAGCTTTATGAAGCGCTGCGTCAATGGCGGTGGAAGCAGGCTTCGCGCGAAAGTAAAGCGCAGTTCATCATTGCTACGAATCGGCTGCTCAAAATGATCAGCAGCTTCGTTCCTCAAACGGAAGAAGAGCTGCTGCAGCTCCCGGGATTTGGACGAGCCAAATTGGCCTTGTACAGTGCTGAAATCATTGCAATGACTGCGGCATTTCCGCGCACCGGCTCGTTTCCGCTATCGTGGGTCGAGGGAAAGGTCGACCCGTTGGAATTTAATGCTTGGCTGCTCGGAGAGAAGGAGCGTAAACGCAAAGCGGAGGCAAACAAGCAGGAGATCAAACAAAAGCTGCTCGAAGGGATTTCCCGTGGTGAGCAGCTCGATAAGCTGATCGAGCAAACCCAAGTCCAGCGCAGGAATCTGCTGCTATGGATCGAGGAGCTGGACCGCGACGGTTACGATCTTGACAGCTATATCGAGCAGCTTCTCGAGCCGATTTCCGCTCAAGAGCGGGACCTGGCATGGCAGGCGTTCGAGAATCAGGGCGACCGTTATTTAAAGCCGATTCTGCAATCGGTCTATAAGGAGGAAGAGCTCTCGGCCAAGGAAACGGATCGTATCTACGAATGGCTTCGTCTGCTGCGCATGAAATTCCGCCGTGCAAATGCAATGAAAGCGGTGGAGGCGAGCTGATCCGGCAATGGTCGCTTACGCAAAAAAGACCGGCCTTAAAGCCAGTCTTTTTTGCGGAATAGGATGAACATGGACACACCGACAATGATCATAAATCCTACGGCAGCAATTCCGCCATAGGCATAATGAAGGCCGGGAATGTAATCGAAGTTCATCCCATAGATGCCCGTGATAAACGTCAGAGGCATGAAGATCGTGGTGAGCGCCGTAAATACCCGCATGATATCGTTCGCGCGGCCCGCGAGGCTGGACTGATAAGCTTCCCGCAAGTTGCCCATCAAATCCCGCAGCGTATCGAATGTCTCTGAAATTTTCACTGCATTTTCGTAGACGTCGCCGTAATACTTTTTGAGCGGCTCATTGATGAGCCTTAGATCTTTTTTATGGAGTGTATAAAGCACTTCTTTTTGCGGGACAAGCACTTTTCTGAGCCATAATATTTCGCTTCGCAGTCCGATAATTTCATTCAGGTGGGATTTCTTCGTATGCATCAAAATATCTTCTTCAAGCTTTTCGATTTTGGCATCGATCCGGTCGCCGACAATGGTATAATTGTCTACAATCAAATCCATCAGATGGTACAAAAATTGGTCGGGAGAAGTAACCTCTTCTTCCCAAAGCACCGGCTTTACAGCACGGATTTCGTTGATTTTCTGTCTTGTGATCGTGATGATGTAGTGCTTGCCCAGAAACATGTTCAAGGCGCGAAGGAAAATTTCTTCATCGTCAAAACGGATGCTGTTGACCACAATGAAATAATGCGTATCATAAAGCTCGATTTTGGGCCGCTGCTCTTCCTCCGCAAGCACATCCTCTACGGCCAATTCATGAAGATGAAATAAGGGCTGTAAAATATCCAAGTCCTCCGGCTCGGCATCAATCCAGTAAAATCCATGCTGAGGCGGATGAGCGGTCTGAGTAATATCTTCTACAATCGTAAAAATGCCATCCTGCACTAATCGTGCCTTCATAGGTTCCACCCCTTTGTGTATACCCGAGTGGAACGTACGGCCGTATCAGCCGTTCCGGGTGTAAGGCGGTCATTCCCGGAAAAGAGCGTTAAGCCTGCACTCTAACGCATCAAGAAAGGGGAACAATCCGACGAACGGCTGCGACCGGGCTCCAAACGAGTTATTCTGTTGTTTGAACGTAAGATTTCTTCCTCTCGGGTCTCCGTCCATTCGAATACTGCACCCCTTTTTACGTGAATTGTCGAATACTTGTCTAGTATACCTCCTCATTTTCGAGAAGACAATCCATAAGGCATAGAAATATACACCTTACCTATTATATGTAAACGAATCCCTTTTGGTGTCCCGGAATTACTCTTCGGGCGAGTACCGTTTATAAGGTTATGCCGTTTTTTAGAAGGCTGCGCTTGACGTTAGCCGCGTTTTCGTTTACATTAATATTATCTAAAATCAACTGAATAGATTCGGTTTCACACTCTTATCAAGAGCAGGTGGAGGGACTAGCCCTATGATACCCGGCAACCGACAGTTCTTTGCATGGCAAAGACTGCACGGTGCTAAATCTTGCGGAAGCTGTAATGGTTTCTGAGAGATGAGAGAGGACGATGTTATATACAAAGGCCTTTCTCGTGCGTACGAAGAAGGCCTTTTTGTTTTGCCTTCTGCGAGCGTGAGAGTGCAAGGAACAGCGAATCCTACGATGTGAAGGAGTGATACCGATGCCTATTAAGGTTCCAGATCATTTGCCCGCCAAAGAAGTATTAATCAACGAGAACATTTTCGTCATGGACGAAAGTGTGGCCTATCGTCAAGATATACGGCCGCTTCGAATTGGGATTGTGAATTTGATGCCGACCAAGGAGACAACAGAAACGCAGCTGCTGCGGCTGATCGGAAACACTCCGCTCCAGGTCGAATTCATTCTGCTGCATCCGAAAACCCATACGTCCAAAAACACATCACCCGAGCATTTGGAGCAGTTCTATAAAACATTTGACGATGTAAAGCATGAACGGCTCGACGGCTTGATCATCACCGGTGCTCCGGTGGAACAAATGGATTTTGAAGACGTAAACTATTGGGAAGAAATCAAGCAAATCATGGAATGGAGCAAAACGAACGTAACCTCCACACTGCATATTTGCTGGGCGGCTCAAGCCGGTCTGTTCCATCACTTCGGCGTGCCGAAGTATCCGTTGAAGGAAAAGATGTTCGGTGTGTTCCCGCATACGATCACAAGATCCAATGTCAAGCTGCTTCGGGGGTTCGACGAGCAATATCTGGTGCCCCAATCCCGCCATACCGAGGTGCGCCGGGAGGATATATTGAAAGTGCCGGAGCTGGAGATTCTCTCCGAATCCGAGGAGGCGGGCGTATATATCGCTGCCACCCATGACGGAAAGCAAATTTTTGTTACAGGACATTCGGAATATGATGCGTGTTCACTCAAAATGGAGTATGACCGCGATATCAATAAAGGCCTGACGATTGCCGTTCCGAAAAATTATTACCCTAACGATGATCCGAGCAAGCTGCCGCTCAACACTTGGCGGGCGCATGCCAATCTGTTGTTCTCCAATTGGCTCAACTATTATGTGTACCAAGAGACGCCGTTTGATCTGCATAAGGAGGAATTAACCAGATGAGTAGCAGTAATCAGGAAAATCAGCGCTTAAAGATAGAGAGCCGGCTGGCTCAAATCGGTTCTCAGGAGGAGCCGGTGACAGGAGCGGTCAGCTTTCCGATCTATCAATCTACGGCGTTTCGTCATCCGAAGCTTGGGCAAAGCACAGGCTTCGACTATGCGCGAACGAAGAGCCCGACGCGTAAAGTGCTGGAAGACGCCTTTGCCGAGCTGGAATCCGGAGATGCGGGATTTGCCTGCAGCTCCGGGATGGCGGCGCTGCAAACCATTTTTGCCTTGTTTAGTCAAGGGGACCATTTGATCGTTTCTCTGGATTTGTACGGCGGTACATACCGACTCCTTGAACGCATCATGTCGCGTTTCGGGATAACGGCCACTTACGTGGACACGAACAGTATGGATGACCTGGAAGCCAGCATCAAGCCGAATACCAAAGCGATTTTGATCGAAACCCCGACCAACCCGCTTATGATGATTACGGATCTGGAGCTTGTGTGTTCCTGGGCCCAAAAGAAAGGAATTCTGACCATCGTCGATAACACGCTGTTGACGCCTTTCTTTCAGCGGCCGATCGAGCTTGGCGCCGACATCGTCATTCACAGTGCAACCAAATATCTCGGCGGTCATAACGACGTGCTTGCCGGTCTTATCGTCACGAAGGGCAAAGAGCTGTCGGAGCAAATGGCCTTCCTGCATAACTCCATCGGCGCGGTGCTGAGTCCGCAGGACAGCTGGTTGTTGATGCGGGGGATGAAAACGCTGGCGATTCGCATGGAGCGCCACCAGGCCAATGCGATGGCTGTAGCTTCGTTTCTGAAGTCCCATCCGCAGGTGGAAGCGGTGTATTATCCGGCTCTTGCGGATCATCCGGGGCATGAGATTCAAAACAAGCAATCCTCAGGAAACAGCGGCATTTTTTCTTTCAAAATGAAGGATGCCCGCTACATTGAGCCTATTCTGCGGCATATCAAGCTGATTGCGTTCGCGGAAAGCTTGGGCGGGGTCGAATCGCTAATGACATATCCGGCGGTCCAGACGCATGCCGACATTCCGGAGGAAATCCGCCGTAAGATTGGCGTGGACGATAAACTGCTGCGATATTCCGTCGGGATAGAGCATGCCGACGATTTGATTGCAGATTTGTCCCGGGCTATTGAATTGGCCCGTCAGGAAATTGAAGGAAATTAACCTCAAACGTAAGGGTAATGGGAAATGAAGCCGGTGAACCTATCCAATGTCACCGGTTTTTTTCTTTGGGTAATGAAACGGAATTGGAGCATAAATCCGGAGCAGCCGGAACAATTTATTGAATTTTTGACCGTACGAAGAGCGCAGGTTCAAAATGAAGGTCTTTTTGTCTGGCAGGTAACGTGCGATTTATGGTACGATGAAAGCGTAAAGGAGATGAATTGCGATGAGTTCCATCGACCGGATATTGGAGCAAGCGCTGGCCGGAAATCGGATCAGTCTGGAAGATTGCATGACGCTCTATCAATCGGATGAAATTGAAAAAATGGGCCATGCTGCCAACCGGATCATGCTGAAGCACCACCCGGAGCCGATTACGACTTTTGTTATCGGACGGAATGTGAATTATACAAATATTTGTGATGTGTACTGCCGGTTTTGTGCCTTCTACAGGGCTCCAGGCTCAAAAGAAGGATATGTGCTGCCGGATGATGTCATATTCCAAAAAATCCAGGAAACGATAGATGTCAACGGTACGGAAATTTTGATGCAGGGAGGTACGAACCCGGACCTGCCTTTCACGTACTATACTAATTTACTGCGAGAAATTAAAAAGCGGTTCCCCCAGATCACGATGCATTCCTTCTCTCCTGCAGAGATCAGGAAGATGAAGGATGTATCGAACGGTCTTACGCTGGAAGAGGTTGTCCGTGCTCTTCACGAGGCGGGTCTTGATTCACTCCCGGGCGGCGGCGGGGAAATCTTAGATGACAGGACGCGGCGCAAAATCAGCCGTCTGAAGGGCTCTTGGCGCGACTGGATGGATGTTATGCAGACGGCTCACCGGGTCGGGATGAATACGACGGGCACGATGGTTATCGGCTTCGGCGAATCCATAGAAGAGAGGGCTCTGCATCTGCTTCGCATTCGAGACGCTCAAGATGAATGTATTGCCAACGGCTGGAATTCGAAGGGCTTCCTGGCTTTTATCTCGTGGACCTTCCAGCCGGAGAACACGAATATGAAAGCCGAGAAGCTGGGGGCGGAGGATTACCTCAAAAATGTGGCGATCAGCCGTATTATGCTGGATAACATTCCGAATTTCCAATCTTCCTGGGTAACGATGGGGCCGGAAGTGGGCAAGCTGTCTTTGCATTACGGCTGCAACGATTTCGGATCGACGATGATCGAGGAGAATGTCGTATCCGCTGCAGGAACCACGCATAAGGTGAACATCGGCTCGACACTGCAAATCATACGCGAAGCGGGTAAGATCCCGGCTCAGCGAAATACGAAATATGAGATTTTACGCGTGTTTGACGACGAATCGGCCGCTGTGGACAAGGACTTTATCATGCAAAATTAATACACAAAAAGACGCTTACTCTTTGTAGGAGTAGGCGTCTTTTTTGTGTATTCCGGGTCAGCCCAGCCAATGGAACAGGCGGTTTGGCGCCGTCTCGTCGGGAGCAGGAAAGAGAGGATGAACGGGGAACAGCAGCTCAGGGGTTAGCGTAGCTGTATAATTCCCGGCTGCTGCAGTGCCGCTTTCGATCTGCACCCAGGTGCCTTTGGGAACGAGCGGATAGAGCGCAGCGATATCGCTGTTGGTCAGCCGTATGCACCCCTGCGATTGATTTTGCCCAATGGATTCATTATCGAGGGTTCCATGGACCGCAAGCTGTCCCATACCGAGAGCGGCTTCCCCGTATACCCCAGGATGAGTGCCTTGCGGTTTTACAACCCTTTCGGAGATAGAGAACCGGCCTTCCGGAGTAAGGTTATTCTTGCCCAGACCGACGGGAGCTTCCGCCAGGACAAGCGGACCGGCCGCAAGCCGCAAAGCGTGGGCGGACGGGTCAATCGTCAGGGTAAGAGGAATATAAGGATAGGCTGAATTGCCATTAGCTGTGTTGGGATAAAACAAAGCCGAGGGCTCCTCCGCCGCGGGATCGTACACCCAGCCGCCGCCGCGATCAAAAACGGTTCGGACATTGGCCGAACCGGATTCCGTTTCTATAGGAAGGAAGCTTAAATAATTGTTTGGGTAGTCTTTAAACAGCAGGTCGATGGAGGAAGGAGGGCTTCCGTGATCCGCCACATAGGCCAGGAGAGCGGTTCTTACCAGGTTGGCCCCCGCGGCGGTATGAAGCTTCTGGACTTCGGGATTCAGAAAGCGGATTTTTACGGCCGTATCGATAGCTGGGTTATATTCCGCCACAACAAAGGATTTGCTTTTTGACGTCTCATCGATCAGCGGCATGGCTTTATTGTCCATGCTGCTCACGGGAGAAGCCACACCATAAATGCGAATACTGTGGGTCGGATACGTTTCAGAAAGCTGCAGCGCTTTCATATGCAGCGCTTGTTCCACTTGCTCACGAGGGTGGCCGTACGGGAAATGCATGACAAACGGTGTCTCTATGCTTTCATAGATGACTTCTTTGCCGATGGACCACGGTAAGACAACGGATACCGCTTTGGAGACGGCCGCTGGACCGTAAAGCGCTGCAAGCAGCAGAAGATTCAATAGCAGCAGCGCAATGAGCAGTGCTTTCATAAACAGGGGGATGAAAGCGCGCTTCCTCGTACCGGAAGAGTAAGATACATCTTCTTCATGCCGGGGAGTCGCCTGATGTAACAGGTTATCCAACCGACGAAGGGCTGTGTAAGCAGGGTAGTAGTATGGTGAAGGATGCGTTTTCATCGCTTCTTTATAATGAAACAGTGCTTTGCCGGCTTCTCCATCATGCTCAAATTGCTGTCCTAACCGATAATGCGCCTCAGGCGAATGAGGATCGAGGAAGCGAAGGACCTTTTCATAATAATTAGGGTCGTTGCGGTTCAAGTATACATTTTTATGAAGATGAATCAGATTGTCCGCTGCCGGGGATTTGAATCGATTGCGAATGTCCCGCATATCTGCCCTCCTGTTCATTCTAACTATATGATACATATAGTATCATAACCGGAATGATTTTTATATAAAAACTGAGATTTAATATACATATTGTATCTGCTATAAAATGCTATACATCTTGATTGTTTCATGCTGATCCGGGGCATTGGCGTGAGGAAGCCGCAGAATTGTGTGTAAATCTCAATTAACCCTATACTTAGGCTGACTGTTATTTGTATATATGCCGTTGTCCTACCATATACTTAAAAGGAAAGTAAGGCCTTAAAGGAGTGAGTGGGGATGAAGCTGTTTACAGTGACCTTGACCAAACGTACGGATGAACAAGCAGACCGGCTGTATCGACTGCTTCAATTCTCCTGCGGAGTCCTACATAATAAGGAACACATCCATATCGCCCTGGCTCGGCGCAAAGGCTTGCATCAAGTAGAAGTCAGCAGAGTATCGCCTGATTATCAGCCGAAGGAAAAAGGCGTTCAGCTCTATAAAGCGGCGGCGGAGGTCCTCGCGGATTATGTATTGGAGCAAGAGGAACGGGAGCAGCTGCGCAAGATCATTAAACAGGAATCCCGCTATCAGCAGGATGAGGAAGTGGAAGGAATTCTGGCTTTTTGCGGGCAGGTGCTGTACGGTGAAGGCGAATGGAGCGAAGGAGCGGGCCCAACCGAGGCTTATTTAAAAAGAAAATATAAAATTTCGGCAGAGATTTACGAATATCTTGACGAGCATGCGGAGTTGAACCTGGAGGGATTTTTACGGTTTCGGCTTCAAGCCTACAGGGATGAGCTTCGGGAAGTGGTTGAATATGCGATCGACGAATTTGTGATGGACCGTCAGTATCAGGAGTTCATCTCGCTGCTGCAGTATTTTGTTTATATCCAGGAGGCGAAGATACCATGTGTTCACTTGCTCCATAAGGGCGGCAGCGATTTTATGCTGCTTAACGAACGAATGGAGATAATGGACACCGATGAAACAGATGCGGTTGTGACGGTCGAGATGCTGGAGAAGGAAATGAATGTGGAAGATATGATCATCAGTACCTTAATCACGATTTCTCCTCAGTACATCTATATTCACACCAGAGAACCGGAGCTGCAGGTGATCAAGACGATCAAACAAATTTTCGAGAATCGGGTGGAGCTGTGCGGTTACTGCAAGTTGTGTCATAACCTTGACCGGGGAACGGCTGCTGAATATAATAAAGGATAAGGCTGTGATCAAAGATATGAACGATTGAAGTACTGCCCAGAGAGAGGGGACTCGGCTGAAATCCCCTTCAGTGAACAACAATGGTTTACCCCTTTGTAGCCGTGACGTGGAACGACGATCCTGACAGGCAGTGGCCGCGGGCGTTCAGTATATGTCACCGGTTCATTCACGTTACCGAATGTCTTGAGGATTCGAAGCATGACGTCGATTTCTATAGGCGGCTCTCGAATCGAATTAGGGTGGAACCACGAGCCAAGCGCACTCGTCCCTTGCGGGATGATGCGCTTTTTATATTTTTCAAAAATGGATTTAGAATCGGAGGTACAAAAGCATGGCAGTAAAAGTAAGTTTTCCGGATGGTGCAGTAAGGGAGTATGAACAGGGGATCACGGTAGAGGATGTTGCCGGCTCGATTAGCTCAGGCTTGAAGAAGAATGCAGTCGTAGGCAAGCTGAACGAGAAGCTGGTCGATTTGAATACGCCGATCGAAGCGGACGCATCGCTTCAAATTGTAACCCTGGACAGTGAAGAAGGGCTGGAGGTATACCGTCACAGTACAGCTCACTTGATGGCCCAAGCGATCAAGCGTTTATACGGCGAAAAGAATGTAAAGCTCGGGATCGGTCCGGTGATTGAAGACGGATTTTATTATGACATTGATATGGAGACCTCGCTGACGCCGGAGGATCTCGGGAAGATCGAGAAGGAAATGGAGCGAATCACTCAGGAAAATTTGCCGATTCGCCGCCGCGAAGTGAGCCGGGAAGAAGCGATCCGCATTTTCACCGAGCTGGAGGATCCATTGAAGCTGGAGCTGATCCGCGATCTGCCGGAGGACTCCGTGATTACGATTTATGATCAAGGAGAATTCTTCGATCTATGCCGCGGCCCTCATCTTCCGTCCACCGGACGAATTAAAGCGTTCAAGCTGCTGAGCGTTGCGGGTGCTTACTGGAGAGGCGACTCCAAAAATAAAATGCTGCAGCGCATTTACGGTACGGCGTTCGCGAAAAAAGCGGAGCTGGACGAGCATCTGCATCTGTTGGAGGAAGCCAAAAAACGCGATCACCGCAAGCTGGGCAAAGAGCTGAAAATGTTTACCTTCTCCAATGAAGTCGGACAAGGACTGCCTCTGTGGCTTCCGCACGGGGCAAAATTGCGCCGCACGATGGAACGCTACATCGTTGATTTGGAGGAGCGGTTGGGATATCAGCATGTGTACACACCGGTGCTAGCTAACGTGGAGCTTTATAAAACAAGCGGCCATTGGGAGCATTACAGCGAAGATATGTTTCCTAAGATGACGATGGATAATGAAGAGCTGGTGCTTCGTCCGATGAACTGTCCGCACCATATGATGGTGTACAAAAGCGATATGCGCAGCTATCGCGATCTGCCTGTAAGGATCGCCGAGTTGGGTATGATGCACCGCTATGAGATGTCCGGAGCATTGACCGGTCTGCACCGCGTTCGGGCCATGACGCTCAACGATGCGCATATTTTCTGCCGTCCAGATCAGATTAAAGAGGAATTTGCCCGCGTTGTAACCCTGATCCGTCAGGTCTATGAGGATTTCGGAATTAAGGAATACCGTTTCCGGTTGTCCTACCGCGATCCTAAAGATACCGAGAAGTATTTCCAGAACGACGAAATGTGGGAAATGTCACAGCGTATGCTGCGTGAGGTTGTGGAAGAGCTGGGCTTGCCGTTCTTTGAAGCGGAAGGTGAAGCTGCCTTCTACGGTCCTAAGCTTGACGTCCAGATCAAGACGGCGTTGAAGAAGGAAGAAACACTGTCTACTGCACAGCTCGACTTCCTGCTGCCGGAGCGTTTCCAGCTCGAGTATGTCGGCGCCGACGGTCAAAAGCACCGTCCGGTTGTTATTCATCGCGGTATAATCTCCACAATGGAGCGGATGACGGCATTTCTTCTGGAGAATTTCGCCGGCGCGCTGCCGACTTGGTTGTGTCCGGTTCAAGCGAAAGTGCTCCCCGTATCCGGCAATTTCGAGGGCTATGCTAAGGAAGTGGAAGAAAAGCTCAAGCTAGCCGGCATTCGTGTGGAAGCCGATTTGAGGAATGAAAAGCTTGGTTACAAAATTCGTGAAGCACAATTGGAAAAAATCCCTTATATGCTTGTTGTAGGTGAGAACGAGGTCCAATCGGGCAGCGTATCGGTACGTAAGCGGGGACAAGGCGATTTGGGCGCTCAAAGCTTGGAAAGTGTTGTAGCGATGATTGAGGAAGATATTCGTTCGAAGCAGGTATAAATAGTAAACCGTCAGACAAAAGATCAAGTCTGACGGTTTTTTCTTTTGTCTTGAAGGGTGGAGCCCCCATGAAAGGAAATATTTATTAGATTTATTGATTGTGGAATTTTAATTATTCTTTTTTATCAATGAAAAGGAATGTGAGCTTGTGTATAACTTTGCCCACATTTTCCACTGCATAAATATCCAGTTTTCTACAGTTATTCACAAAATACACACAGGTTGTTCACATGGTTCTGTGGATAACAGAACGCTTGTTCTATTTTTTATCGCATGATAATATGATGGTAGATTAAGGAATAAGGTGATAGCGATTATGAAGCTGATCAGTAATGAGATGTTGGTTGAGTCTTATTTCAAGGCCATTGATTTGCGCTTGGAGGAAGAGTTCGTTGAATTGTTGTTGGATGAAATTAGAAACCGGCAAATCAACTTAGAATACTACAGAAAA
This sequence comes from Paenibacillus sp. F024, assembly GCF_057814255.1. Classification (NCBI taxonomy): domain Bacteria; kingdom Bacillati; phylum Bacillota; class Bacilli; order Caryophanales; family Paenibacillaceae; genus Paenibacillus; species Paenibacillus sp. F024. Next base: position 138,743 of record NZ_JBVASZ010000012.1, on the reverse strand, counting down.
GGTGAAGCCCAGGTCAGTTGACCGGGCTTTTTTTCTTTGCCAGAAATATGAAAAAAGAAAAAACCGGGTTCAATCCCGGTTTTTGAATTCATAGCTTAGCTTTATAAAAAATAGCTGCCTACATCTTCATGTTCGAGCTGTGGCCCGGTGAAAGCTTGGCCGTAGGGTCAATATATACTTTGGCGTTGTTGATCGCGGTAGGCGCTTCGCCGAAACCGACGGCGATCAATTTCAGCTTGCCCGGGTAAGTTGTGATGTCGCCGGCTGCGAAAATGCCGGGAATGTTTGTTTCCATTCGGGAGTCCACGACGATCGAGCCATTCTCGATCTCAAGCCCCCATTCGGCGATCGGCCCCAGGCTGGAGACGAAACCAAAGTTAACAATAACAGCATCGACATCAACGACGGTTTCTTCACCCGTTTTGATGTGCTTGAGCGTTACTTTCTCAATCAGGCTGTTGCCGTGCATTGCGGTGATCTCCGTTGGAGTGACCACCTCAACCTTCGAGTTCATCAGGTTCTCAACACTATGCTCATGTGCGCGGAATTTATCGCGGCGGTGAATCAGCGTCACCTTCTCGGCGATCGGTTCCAGCATCAGCGCCCAGTCTACAGCGGAATCTCCGCCGCCGCTAATGAGCACTTTTTGTCCTTTAAACTGGTGAAGATCGTTGACGAAGTAATGCAGATTCTTCTTTTCGTATTGGGCTGCTTCCGGCAGCTCCAGTTTTCTAGGTTCAAACGCTCCGACGCCCCCGGTAATGATGACCGCTTTGGATTGGTGAGTCCCTTTGTCCGTAGTCACTTCAAACAGCCGCTCGTCTTTTTTCTCTACCTTCAGCACTTTCTCTTCCAGGCATACTTCGATAGGAAAATGCTTCATTTGGGTATTCAGATTGTTGACCAGCTCTTGAGCCGTCACTTTGGGAAATCCAGCCACATCATAAATGTATTTCTCCGGATAAAGGGCAGCCAATTGTCCGCCAAGCTGAGGCATGCTTTCAATTAACTTTACCGAAGCCTGTCTCATCCCGCCGTAAAAAGCGGCAAACATACCAGCAGGACCCCCGCCGATAATAATCACGTCGCTCATTTCATTACTCATGTATAAATAACACCTCCGAGATTCAATCCTTCTTATTATAAACGTATAGCCGATAGTATGAAAATAAAAAATCCTCTTTTCAATGAGTGATTTAATTGATTAGCCCGATAAAGTTTTTGTATAGCAATCGACAAATTTTGCGTCTTTTTTAGGTGCATGCCCATTAGTCTGCCGATTTTCCTGCTATTTTAAGCAAAATAGGGCTTGATATTTGAGTCATAACATTATATTATTTTGGTGAATTGGTTAAAACTGTTGTTCAAGGTATGCTTTAAACGCTTATACTTTCATTTGCAGTGGAAAAGGTATAGCTTGAAACTATTTTTTGGCATAACTTGTGTAATTTTTCACAAACGGTTTTGTAGCCATATACAAAAGCAAAAAACGGGATGGAAGGGATAAAACCATGAGTCGAATTCCGAGAATAGTCATTTTGGGCGCAGGGTACGGAGGTATTGTAACGGCTATTCGTTTACAAAAAGAGCTGAACTACAATGAGGCGGATGTTACCCTTGTAAACAAGCATGATTACCATTACATTACCACTCATCTGCATATGCCTGCAGCAGGTACGGACAATCCTGAAAATGCAAGAGTGAATATTTTGAAGCTCATCGATGAGTTTAAGATTGACTTCGTTAAGTCCACGGTCGTTCAAATTCGTCCGCAGGAGAAGAAGGTCATTCTTGAAGAAGGAACGCTCTCGTACGACTACTTGGTTATCGGACTTGGCGGAGAGCCGGAAACGTTCGGGATTCCGGGGTTGAAGGAATATGCGATGAATATCCGTTCCATCAACAGTGTGCGCTTCATTCGCGAGCATATCGAATACCAATTCGCCAAATTCAAGCGTGAACCTTCCCGTACCGATTACTTGACCTTTGTAGTCGGCGGAGCCGGGTTTACCGGAATCGAATTTATTGGCGAGCTGGCTGACCGTATACCTCAGCTATGTAAGGAATTTGACGTGGATCCTTCCCTTGTAAAAATTTATAACGTTGAAGCGGCGCCTACCGCGCTGCCGGGCTTTGATCCGGAGCTGGTGGAGTACGCGATGGAAGTTCTGAAGAATAAAGGTGTAACGTTCAAAATCGCTACAGCCATCAAAGAGTGTACGCCAGAAGGCGTCGTGCTCGCGACGGGCGAGGAAATCAGGTCCTCTACGGTCGTTTGGACCGGCGGTATTCGCGGCAATCACATGCTGGAGGAAGCGGGCTTTGAAACGATGCGCGGCCGTATTAAAGTGGATGAGACCCTTCGCGCGCCAGGTTACGATAATGTATACGTCTTGGGCGATTGCTCCATTGTGATGAATCCGGAAGGCCGTCCGTATCCGCCAACCGCACAAATCTCGATGCAGCAAGCGGAAGTGTGCGCAGGCAACCTGGTTGCTCAAATTCGCGGTTCCGAGCTGAAAAAGTTTGAATACAAGCCTAAAGGTACGGTAGCTTCCCTGGGCCGCGGCGAAGCGATCGGCATAGTCGGTTCCAAGAAAATCAAAGGCGGCATGGCTGCGATTATGAAAAAGGTCATCGATTTGCGTTACTTGTACATCATTGGCGGAATTCCGCTCGTTATTAAGAAAGGAAAATTCTAGATCGTGAGACACTGCAGCGTTCAAGTTCGGGGACTTTTAACGCGGGATGAGCTGGACCGGTACAATGCGCTGATGGATGTCGGCCATTACTTGGAAGCACAAGAGCGCTACGATCTGGTGCATACGGTTCAGAATGAAATCGACATTTTGATTCTTCCTGCCATCGAGCGGTTGAAGGAGAAGTCACGTCAGCGCGACCGGGATACGGAAGAGTATCTTCGCCGCAAAGAGCTCGAAAAAGAGCTGGAACGTTTGACCGCGGACGATGACGATTAATCAATAAAACCTTATCGCAGGTTCGGTTTCTTCAGAGACCGGGTGCGATAAGGTTTTTTGTTTGAGCAGGCGGAAGACTAAAGCTTCAGCATCGCTGCCATTTTGTCTTGATCAAGCAGATTTCCGACGTAGAATTCGCCGAACTCCCCGAAGCGGGCGCTCGTTTCGTCAAAACGCATTTCATAGACGATCTTCTTGAATTGAAGTGCGTCGTCGGCAAACAGCGTAACTCCCCATTCCCAATCGTCCAATCCGATGGAGCCGCAGATGATTTGCTTTATTTTTCCCGCATAATTCCGACCGATCATGCCGTGGCCACGCATAAAGTTACGGCGTTCCTCCGTGGAAAGCATGTACCAGTTGTCATTGCCTTCGCGGCGTTTATTCATCGGGTAGAAGCAAATGTGCTTAGCCTTTGGCAAGATCGGCTTCAAACGGGCGACGATTTCGGGGTCCTGCATCGGATCCGTACCCGGTTTAGCCATATAACCGCCAAGCTCAACGATGGAAACATAGGAATAAGTCGGTACGGTGACTTGAGCGAACAGCGTTTTGTTAAATGCCGTTTCAAGCTCATTGAGCTCTTCGAGCGTTTCCCGCAGGTGCATGAACACGAAGTCAGCCTTCTGTCCAACGACGGAATAAAAAGCGGTGCTTCCCTGCTTTTGGTCTTCCGTGCTTTGGTATTGTTTCAGTAAGGTATACAGCTCATCCTCTGCGCGGGCTCTTTCCTGGTCCGTCAGGCTTTTCCAAGCGTTCCAGTCGATGGCGCGGAAATCGTGCAGGCAGTACCAGCCTTCCAAGGTAGCTACGGCTTCACTCATGATAGACAGCTCCTTTATATTCAAAATGGGTTATGTAAATTTGAGGTCGCTTGTACCATTGTAGCGAAAACGGTTGTAAAGGGCAAATGACAGACCGTGACAAAACAGCGAACGATTTGTGTCGAAGTCCTCTATGACAGCTTCTCTCCCTTTACCGGGACCTACCGTTTATTATAAAATGAAATGGATAAGCTTGCGTTATGTACGAAAAGAAAGGGGCTGTCCGGCTTGCTTCAATTGATTATCGTCACGATGCTGTTGTTCGTGCTATTTTTCGGACTCGGTTTTATTCTAAACATGCTGATGAAAACGACTTGGTTTCCCATTTACGGATATATTGTGCTTGTCATCGGTTTGGTCATTTATTGGGAATGGGGTACCGGCTCGCTTGGCGCCAACCTGGCGGAGTACTCGATCGTCGATTATATCCCTGCCATCGGCGGACTGATCGGCGCCGTTGTCAGCGGCTCCACAATCAAATCTCTTCGTCAAAAAGGCTACAAAATGTTTTAAGCTTTCTAGTTTTTTGATGCCTTTGATTTTTCTACCTATTCCCCTATAGGCCCTGCCATTTTGGCGGGGCTTACGTTTTTTGGTGGTTTGGAGTGGAGTGGAGAGTCGTGCAGCGGCCGGAGGCAGTTAACACGAGCTCGCAGCGGAACGCCAACAAACACCATAGGGTACTTAAACTCCGCCAACCCACGCAAAGCCTTCTTTTTCATCTACACATCTTGTCGATTCCTGTGGTAAAATGAAGGGTAAGACTCGCAACACGGATGGAGCTTTGAACGAATGCGAATAACCAATTTGCTGCATTTTTCCGAATATCACCGTTTCTATGTCGTACGGGATTTCGCGTTGAGCAGCCTGGATTACAAGATGCTGACCGCCGTTTATCAGCCCATGATCGGGGCATATGCTTTAAGCATATACCACACGCTGTTTCAGCAGCTGCCGGCCGATAAGGCTGGCTGCTCCGAGGTGGAGCAGCAGCGCAAGCTGTTTTTGGCGTTGGGGCTGGAGGCGGGGGAGCGGGGCAGGCAGCTTTTTATCGAGCAGACCTCGCGTCTTGAAGCGGTAGGGCTTCTGAAGACCTCGCGCCGGTTTGCGGCGGCTTCGGAGGATTATGTATATGAATATACCTTGTATGCACCTCAAACACCGGCGGAATTTTTCCGCAATCAGCATCTGACGCTGCTGCTGCGCGATAAGGTCGGCAAGTATGCGGTCTTTGCGCTGCGGGACGAGCTGGTACAGCCGGAGCCTGAAGAACTGAAGGATGCTAACGCGGAGAATTTATCCGTCCCCTTCTACGAGCTGTTTCGGCTCAACACGCAGGTTGTCGATTATGAGCTGGAGCAGGCTTTCTTTGAGTCTGCAGCGTCTGAACCTGCGGAAGCCAAGCCTGAAGTTATGTACAAAGGCTATCAGTATGCCGAAATCATTATGCATTTTCCCCGTGAGTCCTTAAATCGGGAGTATGTCGAAAGGCTCAAGTACGAAACAGAGCAGATGGCGACAATTAATTTTGTGGCAAAAAAATATAATTTATACCTTACGGATGTTTGTCGTTTGCTGGATGAGGACGGCGTGTTTGATGAAGAGGGCAGGATTCATCTTGAGCTGCTCCAGCATAAGGCGAACCAGGTATTCCGGGCGGATAAGAAACGAAGCGACGACCGTACCCGTCTGCTGGCCAGAATGACCGATCAGCAGGTAGAACCGAACCGCGATGGCAATGAGGGCGGCCGTCCATCGGAGGACAAAATCGTCGAAATGGAATATTATCTGGACGTGCCCGATATTTTCCAAGGCGAATGCAATCAGCATCAGTACAATTACATTTTGCGCAATGAGCCTTATACCTTCCTGTTAGAGAAAATTTTCTCGAAGGGCTCGGTGCCGGACGGTTTGCTCGATACGCTGGCCAAGGTGGATTTGAATTACGGATTGAGCGAAGAAGTGATCAACGTACTCATTCATTATATCTACGTAAATAAACGATCCTGGTCAAGGACGTCCATTGAGTTTAGCGTGACGGACATGCTGGGCAAGCAGGTAAGCTCATTTGAACAAGCGGTGCAATATATTCGCGAGCAGGTGAAATATACGGACAAGAAAGCGTCCAGAAATGCACAAGGCACAAGCGGCAGGGGTGCTGCAGCGGCAAGGGGAGGCCGGGCAGCGGGGCGTCAAAAGCCGGTCATTCCGATCGTCAAGGACGCGCCGGCCGCCAAACGGCTAACGGAAGCCCAACGGGAGGAGCTCCGTAGAAAGGCTCAGCAGCTTGACGGGCAGCGATAGGCTTGTGCATAAGGCTTAAGAGTGAATCGGAAACCATGGGGAGGTGGAGCCGGTGGAATCGTTGGGAGAGCTGCTGCGCGGTGTGCAGGGACGCCAGCTGCTAAAACAGGCGGATGAAAAGCTGCAGCTGGTGGCTGCGGACCCGCTCATCGTCAAGCTGAGGCATAAATATCCGGGGCTGGATCATCAGACGATGAAGCTGAATTTGAACAAGCTGCACCAATATGTGACAGAATATAATAACTGTTCTAATTGTCCGGGCCTGGACCGCTGTCCAAACGACCTTGAAGGGCATTACTCAATAGTAACGGTCGAATCTTCGGAGGATCGAACACGCGTCCACGATCAGAAGGTCGCCTGCAAAAAGTTTGTTGCAAGGTCAACGCAAGAGGCGGTTCGCAGCCGGATTCGCAGCTTTTATGTCGATGAGCGCGCGCTATCGGAAGGCTATTCGTCATTGGAGATATTAGGTAAGGACCCTGATCGTGAAGAGGCGGTCGGACAGGTGATGGATTATATTTTTCGGGCGCGGGAAAACGGGCTGCAGTCGACGGGGCTTTATCTGGCAGGTCAGTTTGGAACAGGCAAAACCTTTCTCATGTGCTATCTGCTTTATGAGCTGGCCAAGGACGGGTATACGGGAGCTATTGTGTACATGCCCGATTTTGCCGAGGATTTGAAGTCGATGTTCCAGGAGCCGCTAAAGCTGAAGGAAACGATCGATGTGCTGAAGGAAACGGATCTGCTGGTATTTGATGACATCGGCGCGGAGAATCTAAACCCTTGGCTGCGCGACCACGTGATGGGAGCCATACTTAATTACCGGATGAACCGCAAGCCGACTTTCTTTACCTCTAACCTGGATTTAGCCTCGCTGGAGAAGCATTTTAGCTTCACCACCAAGGATGGAGACGAGGAATACAAAGGACAGAGGATTATGGACCGCATTCGGCATTTCGTCGAGGTGGTTATGGTGAACGGAACGAATAAGCGGGGGGAGAATTAATCCCGCTCCTTATCTCATCGCAAATAAAAAAGCCCTGCTCGCGTAATAAGGCGTCGAGCAGGGCTTTTGGCTTTGGAAAGCTTGCCTGATGAAGAAATTACTTCACTAACATGGAGATAACAGTGGCCACTACCGCGATTCCGAAAAGGACGATAAAAAATACGCCGAAGCCCATGGCCGTATCCATCAAATCGTCGCGTCCTTCTTCGTACACGTGCAGCTCCGGATGTTTCGGATCGTTCATGTACCTTTCCTCCTTCGGCATGAGCCGGGGTGCATATATAAAAATAGTATACCCAACTTTCAAAGCGATTGTAAAGAATGTGAAAGTGACAATTATGCAAACTTTGCTGCGGTTGAAAAAGGACTGTGATGTGGTATACTTTACATGTTGACATACCAAACCGAAAGGAGAAAATATAAATCATGGCAATCGTAAATGTTTCTGACCAATCCTTTACTAACGAAGTAGAAGGATCCGGTACAGTTTTAGTAGACTTCTGGGCTCCTTGGTGCGGTCCTTGCAAAATGATCGCTCCTGTACTTGAGGAGCTGGATAAAGAAATCGGTGACAGCGTAAAAATCGCTAAGGTGAACGTGGATGACAATCCGGAGTCCGCTTCCCGTTTCGGCGTTATGAGTATCCCTACGCTGATCGTGTTCAAGGACGGACAGCCGGTTGACAAGGTTGTCGGCTTCCAGTCCAAGGACGCGCTGAAAAACGTACTGAGCCGCCATCAATAATTTGGCAGCCGGTATGTAAGGTGACGAAGAAGCTCTTTTTCTGCTATGCTGAAAAAGAGCTTTTTTGTTATGGAAAGGAGAGGAGCGCAGGTGACCGAATACGAAGGGGGAACCCGGGACCCGCAGGCCCGGAAGAAGACGCTGGAAGCCATCAAAACCAAGCTGTCGCTCGTACCGGAGCAGCCCGGCTGCTATTTGATGAAGAACCGGGATGGTACCGTCATCTATGTCGGCAAAGCGAAGGTGCTGCGCAACCGGCTGCGGTCCTATTTTACCGGCAGCCATACCGTGAAGACGCAGCTGATGGTCAATGAGGTCGTCGACTTTGAATACATTGTTACGGCAAGCAATGTGGAGGCGCTCATTCTTGAGGCCAACCTGATCAAAACGTATTTTCCGCGATATAACGTTCTGCTGAAGGACGACAAATCGTTTCCATATATTAAAATTACGAATGAAAAGCATCCGCGGCTCGAGGTGACGCGAAGGGTATTGAAGGATAAAGCCAAATATTTCGGCCCTTACCCGAACGCCTTTGCGGCACAGGAGACCAAGAAGCTGCTGGACCGACTGTATCCGCTGCGCAAATGCAAGACGCTGCCGGACCGGGTATGTTTGTATTATCATATTGGACAATGTATCGCGCCTTGCGAATACGAGGTGGAGCAGGCTGAGTATGACAAGATGGTGAATGAAATCAGCCGATTCCTAAACGGCGGACACCAAGCCATTAAGCTGGAGCTGACCCGTAAAATGAACGAAGCGGCAGAGGAGCTGAACTTTGAGCGGGCCAAGGAATTCCGCGATCATATTCTGCAAATCGATGCTGTAATGGAAAAGCAGAAGATTACGACAACGGATACGGTGGACCGTGACGTGTTCGGCTATGCCGTAGACAAAGGCTGGATGTGCGTGCAAATTATGTACATGCGCCAAGGGAAGCTGATCGAGCGCCACGCATCCCTCTTCCCGTACTATGGGGAGGCAGATGAGGATTTTCTTTCGTTCGTAACGCAGTACTACAGCGAGAATCCGGCGCTGCCAAAGGAGATATTCCTGCCGGCATGGGGAGCGGGGCAGGCGCAGGAGGGGGAAAGAGAGATTGCCGAGCATGCGGAGCATCAAGCTGTATCCTCTGATGCCGAAGCGGAAGAACAGGCTTCCGAATCCAAAGTGGATGTCAAAGAAGCGCTGGAAAGCTGGCTGAAGTTGAAGGTGCACATTCCGCGCCGGGGGTTAAAGAAAAACATGGTGGACATGGCCTGCGAGAATGCCCGGGTTGCTTTAGAAGAAAAATTCCGATTGATTGAACGGGACACCGAGCGTACGGTCAAGGCTGTCGAGAACCTGGGTCACTATTTGGGCACGGGCGTCGTACGGCGTATCGAAGCGTTCGATAACTCCAACATTCAAGGCTCGGACCCCGTTTCGGCAATGGTTGTTTTTACGGACGGCAAGCCGGACCGTAAAGAATATCGCAAGTACAAAGTACGCACGGTAAAAGGGCCGGATGACTATGAAACGATGCGCGAGGTCGTAAGGCGCCGCTACGAACGGGTGCTCAAGGAAGGCCTGCCGCTGCCCGACCTCGTGGTTATCGACGGCGGGAAGGGGCATATCGCTGCTGCGGTAGACGTGCTGGAGAATGAGCTGGGACTATTTATCCCCGTTTGCGGTTTGGTCAAAGACGCCAAGCACAAAACCGCGCAGCTGCTCATGGGAGATCCTGCCGAGGTCGTGCCTCTGCCGCGCGACAGCCAGGAATTTTATTTGCTTCAGCGTATCCAAGACGAGGTGCACAGGTTTGCGATCACCTTCCACAGGGAAACCAGAGCCAAGTCGATGGTCGTATCCCAGCTGGATTCTGTTCCCGGCATTGGGGAGAAGCGACGTAAGGCGCTGCTGAAGCATTTTGGCTCTCTGAAAAAAATAAAAGAGGCCAAGCCCGAAGACTTTAAGCCTCTTGGTATCGGCGCCAAGCTCGCGGAGCAAATCATAACGGCGTTAAACGGCCAGAGCCAGAGTCCGGATTCGGATCAGGCAATGGACTCGGCCGGGGAAACGATGGGGGCCGGCGATTGAATCTGGCGTGCAGCCGTGACAGTATCCAGCCGACGGCCAACGGCGCCGCCAAATAAGCTGCTCCGGCAGCCACCTGTCCGGGCTCTCCGATCAGCATGATCGAGAGTCCCATCAGGATGCTGTTCATCGAAGCATGAGCGAACAAGGCGGTAAGAAAACCATATTTCAAGAATACATAGCCGAAAATCAATCCGATGACCGTCACCTCAACCAATCGGGTATATACCGGATATATGGGGTATTGGGTATGGCTCATGGCCCAAATGACACTCGGCAAAAGCACGGCCAGGAAACGGCTGCGCGTCAGCTTAAGCATAAGAGCTATGCCCAACAGCCGGTAAATCGCCTCCTCGGAGATGGAAGCCGCCCACGCCATCAACGGGAAAATACCGGGATATAGCATGTTGTAAACAGAGTCTGTCGGGTCGCTGACCGTCCATACGCCGAAGGCTTCGGTGGCGACAAAAAACATGGTTTGCTGCAATCCCAGAATGAACAAGCAAAGTAAATAACCCCGTTCCGCCGCTTTCCACACCTCTCTGCCGAATACCGAATCCCGCCATACCGGCCAAGGATTCCATCCGCGGTCAAGCCACAGCTTGCGTCCCGCACTCAAGGCCAAATACGTCGAAACGGCCATAAGCCCGACAAAGATATGGGTAAACCACAAGGTAAACAGGGCCCCCGGTTCGGAAGGTCCGTTCCCGTGCATCGTCCGGAAAGCAGGCATCATATTAAAATTGTTGGCGATATAAATCGCAAGAAAGAAAAACGTAAGCAGCGCACCTCGTGTATAGCGGATTTCACGACGGCTCCTTATGATGACAATAAACGCTGAGAGTGTCATCACAAGCGAGATGCCCATGCTGATTCGCGTCATCAGAGCGGAACGACGGTCCTGCCCTTCCTGCCAGACAATATAATCATCCGGAATGGGAAATAACGGCTCAAACGCAGTGATCCGGCGGTCTGTCACTTTCATGTGAAGCTCCAACGGCGTTTCACCGATTCGCTCCGTTTTGCTGCGGAAAATAAGGTTTCCATTCCCGGCTCGTCCAGACTCGTCTGCCGGCGTAAATTCCACCGGGTCGTAGCCCATCTCCCGCATGATTTCATGGGCCTGCTTCATCGGTTCGGCATCCGGCGCGCTAACGGATTCGCTTTTGGCGGCTGCGGATCGGCTCTTCGAGAATCCGAACACGGTAAGGCTTTTATAGTTGATAGCGACATAGTACGTTACGCTTTTTTCCATGTCGTTGATCTCGACCTCATAATATTCGAGAGGAAATTGCTCTTCATACTTTTCTTTGTAATCATCGTACAGCTGCTCTTTTTGCAAATAACCGTTGCGGACCGGATAGGATTGGTACAAGGTATGGGCTTGTACTTCTTGTCCCAACGCGAAGCGGCCGCGCACAAAACGCATTGCGGCATCCGCCGCTTGCTGCTTTGTAACGGCAGGCAGGCCTGCGGCATCGTCTTCAAGGGAGCGGTTCTCGTCCGTAAAGGCGGAGGCAAACGTAACGCCGAGGTACAGCATCAAGCCAAGGACAGCCAAAAGCAGCAGAGGGGGTTCTTTTAGTCGATTCGGCATGAAAGACTCCTTAAAGAAAGTGGATAATAACAGTCTATTCTTTAAAAGTAACATACATTCCATCGGCAAATCCAATGATAACAAAAGCTATAAGGGGCATTATTCAGTAAAGCGAAGCACCATACCTAAAAAAGCGCTTACACATGTCGTAATTCTGCGAAATCCGGTGCATTTAGGTGAAAAAAGGCTTTGTACTTCAATGAAAAGAGGATTATAATTCATATCAATTGAATAACGAGCCGAATTTCTTTAGGAAAACGGGGGAACCATGAGTTTAGGGGTGAATTCAGCGGTTGTGAGCCGCTGATAGGGTGCCTGTACATCCGAATCCGTCAGCTAACCTCGTAGGCTTGAATTACAGGAACCTTAATTTGACATTGGGTTTCCAGTGTCTTTTTTGTTGCCTGAAACCGTAAACAGGGGTGCAACCATGAAAGTCATCACCAAGAAGATTGAACTAACGCCGCCGCAAATTTTGGTCGTCGGTTTCGCCGTCATTATCTTGATCGGCTCCATTCTGCTTACGCTTCCCGTATCCTCGGCCAGCGGTGAGTCCCTGTCTTTCCTGGATGCATTGTTCACTGCTACTTCGGCTACTTGTGTCACCGGACTCGTCGTTGTAGATACGGGCACTTATTTTTCCGTGTTCGGACAGGTCATCATCATGCTGCTGATCCAGGTCGGCGGGCTCGGATTTATGACCATGGCTACCTTGTTCGCGTTTGCCTTGAGAAAACGCATTTCGCTTAAAGAAAAGCTCGTTTTGCAGGAAGCGCTGAACCAAAGCAGCATCGAGGGTATTGTGCGGTTAATCCGCAAGGTGATCGTATATTCGCTTACGATTGAGTTTACGGCTGCCGTTATTTTTGCCGTTCGGTGGTCGTTTGATCTGGGTCCCGGCAAAGCGGCTTACTATGGCATGTTTCATGCCGTCTCCTTCTTCAATAATGCCGGATTCGATCTCTTTGGGCCGGTAACGGGGAAATTCAGCAGCATAACTGCGTATGCGTCTGATCCAGTCATCAATGTAGTTTCCATGGGACTCATCATATTGGGAGGCATCGGCTTCTTCGTTTTATCGGATCTCATGGACTACCGAAAAAACAAAAGGCTTACGCTTCATTCTAAAGTGGTGCTTAGCGCTACCGGTTTTTTGATCGGAATCGGAGCGATCATTATATTCATCTTTGAATTTACGAACCCACGGACGCTAGTTCCGCTGGACTGGTCCGGTAAAATTCTCGCCTCGCTTTTTCAATCCGTTACACCGCGGACAGCCGGAGCCAATACGCTTGATATTGCCGGGCTCAGGCAAGCGACGCAGTTTTTTATCATTATCCTGATGTTTATCGGGGCTTCTCCCGGCTCTACAGGCGGGGGGATCAAGACGACGACCTTTACCACGCTGATCGGCGCGATGATAGCGATGATCCGCGGGAAGGAAGACATTGTGCTCTTTCGTTACCGGTTAGGCAAAGAAAGGATTCTAAAGGCCGTCTCGATTACGATGATTGCTTTGGCGCTGGTCATCGTCATCACGATGATTCTTTCTACAACGGAGGATCATTCGTTCCTGATGATTTTGTTTGAAGTGACATCGGCCTTCGGAACGGTAGGCTTGTCGATGGGGTTAACACCGGATTTGTCGGATCTCGGCAAGGTCCTGATCGCGATGACCATGTTTATCGGACGCTTGGGTCCGCTGACGCTGGCTTATGCACTGGGACCGAAGACAGAGAAGGAATTGTACAGATATCCGGAAGGAAAAATTACGATTGGTTAGGGGAAACGGAAGTATGAAAAACACGCAGTACGCAGTCATTGGATTAGGGCGCTTCGGCTCAAGCCTTGCCGTGGAGCTTCTGAAATTGGGTCATGAGGTGCTTGGCATCGATATGGATGAAGAAGCCGTGGAGGAGATGAGCGATAAGCTGACTCATGTGGTGGTAGCGGATTCGACGGATGAAGAGGTCATTCGGTCGTTGGGCATCCGGAATTTCGATTGCGTCGTGGTAGCGATCGGCGACGATATTCAAGCCAGTATTCTTACGGCGATTCTGCTTAAGGATATGGGGGTAAAAACCGTTGTAGCCAAGGCGCTTTCGGAGCTTCACGGGAAAGTGCTGAATAAAATCGGCGTAGACCGGGTTATTTATCCTGAACGGGATATGGGGATCCGCGTAGCCCATCAGCTCGTTTCTCCAAATCTGCTTGACTACATTGAGCTCTCCGATGACTACACGATTGCGGAGCTTGCCGTACCCAAAAGGCTTGCCGGCCGGACGTTAAAGGAGCTTGATCCCAGGGCTCGTTACGGCTGCAGCGTCGTGGCGATCAATCGAAAGAACGGTGTCATCATTGCGCCTACTGCGGCGGATACCTTTGAAGAGCGTGACGTTATGGTTGTGATCGGAACAAACGAACAGATCGAAACGTTCGAGAATGAAGTCATTCGCTAGTGTGCGGAGAGCTTTATTGATACCTGTTGTGAAACAGAAGGGACGTGCCAAGGCTTGAAACCTGGGTTTGGAGTTATGAAGCTCTCGCCGCCGCAAATTTTGGCGCTTGGGTTTACTTTGATTATTTTAGTCGGATCCGTTCTGCTGTCACTCCCGATAGCTACGAGAAGCGGGGAACCGATGGCCTATCTGGACGCTTTATTTACAGCTACGTCGGCAGCTTGTGTTACCGGACTTGTATTAGTAGATACCGGCACTTATTTTTCTACATTCGGTCAAATTGTTCTGATTGCTATGATTCAGATCGGCGGACTCGGGTTCATGACGATGGCGGCGCTGATCGCGCTTGTTTTCAGACGCCGGATTTCATTAAAGGAGCGACTGGTGCTTCAGGCCGCGATGAATCAAGGCAGCATGGAAGGCATTGTCCGGTTAATCAAAAAAGTGATTTTTTATTCCCTGACGATTGAGCTTGTGGCGGCTGTGATCTTTACGCTCCGTTGGTCGTTCGATATGGAGTTTTCCCAAGCGGTGTATTTCGGTATCTATCATGCCATCTCATTATTTAATAATGCAGGATTCGATTTGTTTGGCGGGATTCACAAGCCGTTCGGCAGTATGTCGCATCTGACCGGCGATTGGATTGTCAATTTGGTTGCGGTCGTTCTGATCGTGCTTGGCGGGATCGGTTTTATTGTTATCGCCGATTTGCTGGAGTATCAGAAAACCCGAAAGCTGTCGCTTCACTCCAAGGTTGTGCTCACCATTACAGGAATGCTGACGGTGGTCGGATTCATAGGACTGCTGATCTTTGAATTTACCAATGCCAGAACCTTCGGAGCTTTAGACACCTCCGGTAAAATCCTGGCTTCCTTGCTTCACTCGGTGACCCCCCGTTCCGCCGGAGTGACCACGGTGGACATCTCCGAAATGAGGCAAGCCTCGCAGTTTTTTATCATCATTCTCATGTTTATCGGAGCATCTCCGGGATCTGCGGGAGGCGGTATCAAAACGACCACTTTTGCCATATTGATCGGAGCGCTCATCACGATGGTCAGGGGAAAGGAAGACATCGTGATGTTCCGGCACCGGCTTGGTAAAGACCGCATTCTTAAAGCGATTACGCTGACCATGTTCGCTATTTTTGTGGTCGTCTTTATCACCATGCTGCTTTCCACGACGGAGGATCATGCCTTCTTGGTTATTTTGTTCGAGGTGACCTCCGCTTTCGGCACGGTCGGCTTAAGCATGGGGCTAACCCCCCAGCTCACCGAATTTGGCAAAGTCGTGATTTCCCTAACGATGTTCGCCGGGCGGCTGGGACCGTTGACCCTGGCTTATGCGCTGGGAACGAAACCGGAAAAGGAGCTGTACCGTTACCCTGAAGGTAAAATTACCATCGGCTGAGACGGTTTATTTCCATGGGCCGGGGTGAGTTAACCCTGAGAGTTAATCGCCCGTCATTCTTTCGGGCTGGTAATGACGTACCGCTTGATCAATGAACAAACCGATAGAAGGCTGAAGAACGGCATCCTCTGTATACAGCAGAGAGGTCGTTCTTTTTGTTTGCTTCAGCTCCGGTATAAAGCGTACGGTCAATTGGTTATTTTCCATTAAATTATGGCGCAGGTAGGATTCCGGAAGCAATGTGGCCGCATTGCAGGTGGAAACCAGACGCGTAATGGCTTCGAACGAATCGATTTCCATTTTGACGTCGGGATGGACCGCATAGCGGTGGAAAATCTCGTCCATGAGGACACGATACCAGGTGCCCCGCGAGAACAGGATCATCGGAAGCTCGTGAAGATCATGGACCTTAAGCTCCGGCTTGCCGGTATAAGGATGGCCGTCCGGCAGCACAAGGCATAGGTGGTCGTCGAACAAGGGTACGCAGGTAAGGGCCGTGTCTTCGATTTTGGAGGCGACGACACCGATGTCTACTTTTCTTTCCTTAACCAGCGGCACGATTTCATGGGTTTTGCCGGTGACCGCCTTAATATCGGTGTTCGGGTATTCCCGCATGTACATGGTAATCAGGTCAGGCAGCGTAGACTGCAGCGTGGTTAAGCTCGCTCCGATGATCATGCTGGCAGGCTGCACGCCGGTTTTGTATGCCTGCAGCGCTTCGTGCAGCTTGCGTTCAAGCCGCTGCTGCTCAAGAGCGTAATCATAGGTGATTTCTCCAGCGCGGGTCAGCTCAAGACGCTTGCCTATGCGCTTGAACAATTCGACGCCGAGCTCCTCCTCGAGGCGCATGATTTTGCGCGAGAGCGCAGGCTGCGATATATTCAGCAGCTGAGAGGCTTTATTCAAGCTTTGCTGCTCGACAACGGCTGCGAAAACATCAATGAGTTCCATAAAGAGAGCAATCTCCTTTTTGCATATGCAATATTGTTATAACGGTATATAAAAAATCCGCACTTCCATTATAAGCGATTCAAGAGTACTATGTATATGTCACTTCCTGTTCACATATTTCACCGTATTCTGCATAAAAGAATGTCGATTCATGGAAAATAGTTGTAGCGTTTTCTGTTGACGCTCCTTGTATGCGGGAGTACAATGATAAATGGTTTTGACGAAATAGTGACAAGCTTTGACCTTAAGGGGGGAACGAATTACTAATGTTTAAGAACTCGTATTTTTCTCGAAAGCTTCATTCATTGCTGGGTGTCATTCCGGTAGGTTTCTTCCTGATCGAGCACCTGCTGACGAATTACAAAGCGTTCAGCGGTGGACACGCAGGCTTTATGGAGCAAGTGTATTGGCTGCACTCGCTGCCGTTGGTTCTATTCCTGGAAATTTTCGGGATCTGGATTCCGCTGGCATACCATGCCATCTATGGTCTGTATGTAGCCTACACAGCACGCAACAACGTGTCCAACTACGGTTATTTCCGTAACCAAATGTTTTTCCTGCAGCGGGTGACCGGCGTAATCACGTTTATTTTCGTGGCGTGGCACTTTTTCCAAACTCGCTTTCAGATTGCGATCGGTGCGGTAGAGCAAGGTGAAATCGGCGTACACATGCACGGTATTGTAGTCAATCCCGTTTATTTCGTATTTTACGTTATTGGTGTTATCGCAGCCGTATTCCACTTCAGCAACGGAATGTGGTCCTTCCTTGTGAGCTGGGGAATTACGGTTGGTCCGCGTGCACAGCGAGTATCTACTTATATTTGGATGGGCGTTTTTGTTATCATGTCCATCATGTTTATCTTGTCATTGACGGCATTCATGGATCCATCATTCCAGCAAGTGCCGCAAATGGCTAAAGGTTAAGGAGGGCGGACGATCATGGCGAATTCGAAAATTATTGTAGTCGGTGGAGGTCTGGCAGGCTTGATGGCCACCATCAAAGCGGCCGAAGCCGGAGTTCACGTAGACTTGTTCTCCCTGGTTCCAGTCAAACGCTCCCACTCCGTGTGTGCCCAAGGCGGTATCAACGGAGCGGTAAATACAAAAGGGGAAGGCGACTCCCCGTGGGAACACTTTGATGATACGGTATATGGAGGGGACTTCCTCGCGAACCAACCGCCTGTTAAAGCGATGTGTGAAGCGGCACCCGGTATCATCCATTTGATGGACCGGATGGGCGTTATGTTTAACCGTACTCCGGAGGGTCTGCTGGATTTCCGTCGTTTTGGGGGAACCAAGCACTCTCGTACGGCATTTGCCGGTGCCACAACGGGTCAACAGCTGCTGTACGCGCTTGATGAGCAGGTACGCCGTTGGGAGACGGCAGGTCTGGTTAAGAAATATGAGCATTGGGAGTTCCTTGGTGCGGTATTGGACGATGACGGCGTATGCCGCGGTATTGCCGGTCAGGATCTGCGCAGCATGGAAGTAAACACATTCCGCGCGGATGCGGTTATTTTGGCGACAGGCGGCCCTGGGATCATCTTCGGTAAATCGACCAACTCCGTTATTAATACAGGTACGGCGGCGAGCGCAGTGTACCAGCAAGGTGTATATTACGCTAACGGCGAATTCATCCAGATTCACCCGACAGCCATTCCGGGCGACGACAAGCTTCGTCTGATGTCCGAATCGGCACGCGGTGAAGGTGGACGCGTGTGGACCTATAAAGACGGCAAGCCTTGGTACTTCCTTGAGGAGAAATATCCTGCGTACGGAAACCTGGTGCCTCGTGATATCGCGACGCGGGAAATTTTCAGCGTGTGCGTTGACCAGAAGCTTGGCATTAACGGCGAAAACATGGTTTATCTTGACCTGTCCCATAAGGATCCAAAAGAGCTGGACGTTAAGCTGGGCGGGATCATTGAGATCTATGAGAAGTTCATGGGCGACGACCCGCGCAAAATTCCGATGAAGATTTTCCCGGCCGTTCACTATTCGATGGGCGGTATGTGGGTAGACTATAATCAAATGACGAACATTCCTGGCTTATTCGCCGCAGGCGAGTGCGAGTATCAGTACCACGGTGCGAACCGTTTGGGTGCAAACTCGCTGCTGTCCGCGATCTACGGCGGTATGGTTGCCGGTCCGAAGGCTATCGAATATATTAAAGGCTTGGATAAGCATGCGGAAGACATTTCTTCTTCTGTGTTCGACCGTTGGACGAAGCATCACACCGATAAGTACGAAGGCATCTTGAAGATGAACGGTACCGAGAATGCTTATGTCCTGGGTAAAGAGCTTGGCGATTGGATGACCAACAACATGACGGTGGTCCGCTACAACAAGCAGCTGCAGGAAACGATCGACAAGATTAATGAACTGAAGCAGCGCTACAAGAACATCAACATCAACGACTCCGCACGCTTCAACAACCCTGGCGTGGCTTATACCCGTCAGTTGTGGAACATGCTTGAGCTTGCTCATGCGATGACGCTCGGCGCTTTGCTGCGTGACGAGAGCCGCGGCGCTCACTACAAGCCGGAGTTCACAGAACGTAACGACGAGAAGTTTATGAAGACAACGAAGGCCAAATGGACACCGGATGGCCCGCAAATTGAGTATGAAGACATCGACGTATCACTCATTGCGCCTCGTAAACGTGACTATACGACCGACAAGAAGAAGGGAGGAAATTAATCATGGCCGAAGCCACTGCAACTGCAAACAAAACGATTAAGTTTGTCGTAACCCGTCAGGACACACAAGATAGCGCACCATACACCGAGGAATTTGAAATTGCATACCGTCCGAACATGAACGTGATCAGCGCATTGATGGAGGTTCAACGGAACCCGGTGAATGCGAAGGGTGACAAAACGACGCCGGTATGCTGGGAATCCAACTGTTTGGAGGAAGTGTGCGGAGCCTGCTCCATGGTCATCAACGGCAAGCCGCGTCAGGCTTGTACAGCGCTTGTAGACAAGCTGGAACAGCCGATTCGCATCGCTCCAATGTCGACGTTCCCGGTTGTTCGCGACCTGGTTATCAATCGTGAGCGCATGTTCTCCGCTCTGAAAAAAGTGAAGGCTTGGATTCCGATCGACGGTACGTACGATCTGGGTCCTGGGCCGCGTATGGCCGAAGCAAAGCGTCAATGGGCTTACGAGTTGTCCAAGTGCATGACTTGCGGCGTCTGCCTGGAATCCTGTCCGAACGTGAACGATAAGACAGATTTCATCGGCCCTGCAGCAGTATCCCAGGTGCGCTTGTTTAACGCGCATCCAACAGGCGAGATGAACGCTCACGAGCGTCTGGACGCACTCATGACCGACGGCGGAATCGAAGGCTGCGGAAACTCGCAGAACTGCGTGCGCTCTTGTCCGAAGGGCATCCCTCTTACGACTTCGATCGCAGCAATCAACCTCGATACAACGAAGCATTTGTTCAAAAAATGGCTCGGCATGTAATGCTGTAAGTGAAGTCCGGTTAACGGCCGGGCTGAACAGAGTGACCGCCTTTGTCGGCTTTGGCCGGCAGGGGCGGTTTTTTCAAATTTTGTTTACGATATGCTTTACATTTTATGAGATGGGAGCTGCTGAGCCGATGAGTAAAAAGCGCCAGATTACCATCGTTGACCTGGCTGAAGCTGCTGGCGTTTCTATTGCAACGGTCTCCAATGTGTTGAATCGGCGGAATGTCCCGATGTCGGAGGAAACGATCCGCAAGGTCGAAAAAGCGGCAGAGCATCTCGGTTATCGCCGCAATGTCATGGCGGCGAGCCTGAGCCGGCGTAAATCGTATGAATTGGGGATGCTTGTACCCAGTTTTGCAGGCTATTACGGCCGGTTTGCCGAAGAAATGCAAAAGGCGGTGCATTTGCACGGATACCATTTGTCCGTTTTCTCGGCTGCCGGCTTTGATCCCGAGATTGAGAAGAGCCATATTGATGTCTTGCTGCAGAGAAGAGTAGACGGTCTCTTCTGCCATGGTCTTGGGATGTCACAGGAAGCAACAAGGAAAATCGTCGGGGATGGAACCCCCCTCGTCCTGTTTAATGCCTGGGGATGGCCCAACGATATAGCGGCGGGTGCCGTAAATCTGGATTTCGTAGATGGCTGCATGCAAGCGGTAACGCACTTATATGAACAGGGCTGCCGCAGTCTGTTTTATTTAGGACGGAAAAAAGCGCTTGGTACGGATGAGCAGCGCCGGATAGGTTTTACGGCAGGGATCCGGCAGCTGCCCGATGTGGTGATCTCCGGAATGCTCGATTTGGGTGAGGCGGATTTGGAAACATTGGTGGATCAAGTGCTGGAAACGGCCGATGGAGTAAGGTCAATCGGTATTTTGGCCTTTGACGATATGGCGGCCTTGACGGTCATGTCCGCCATTCAGCGCCGTAACGTTCGAATACCGGAGGATGTGAAGATGGTCGGGATTAACAACGATCCGGTAGCTTCGATGTGCCATCCTGCTTTGACAACTCTGGATATTCCTTATCCGGAGCAAGTGAAGCTTGCGATCGGGATTATGCTGGATAAGCTTGGTGAAACCGGGCGGTTGGAGCGTATTGCAGCTTCTGATCCTCATTTTGTTTTACCGGATGAGCATGAAATTCGCATTCCGCTTCAGCTCATTTCACGCATGTCTACATTTGACCGGCAGATCTAAGCAGCATGACATGGGCAGAATTGCCGAATCCATGATACGCGGAAGAACGCAAATTAAGCATAAAACCCTCTTGCCGTCCATCAGGATGGGAGAGGGTTTCGCTTTGTTACCGGATTAGGTCGGCAGTACCGTCCCGTTGATTTCTTCTTTGTGCCGTAGAAATTCCTTGCCGTATTCCCCATGGGGATGAATGACCGCATGCTCCATCTGAATGGTGGAATGCTCAATGCCGTATTTCTCCTTCAGCGTCTCGTTGATGGCGAGAATGATGCAGAACGGTTGGGTCTTATCGTCAATAAATACATGTGCGGTCAGCGAATAATGGTCGGTGGAGATCGCCCATAGATGCATTTCGTGCACGTCCTCCACGCCTTCTACCTGGGCAATCGATGCGCGTATTTCATCCAATTGAAAGCGCTCGGGCACCGACTCCATGAGAATATAGTACGCTTCTTTAACAATTTTGGCGCCGCCTGTAAAAATAATTCCCCCGATCACCATACTGATCAGCGGATCCAACCATTTGTAGCCCGTAAAATAAATCAGAACCGCGGAAACGATAACCCCGACGGAGCTGAGCAAGTCTCCGATAAAGTGCCATAATGCGCTCTTGATGTTTAAGTTTTCTTCTTCCTTCGCACTGCGGCTTAGTACGTAGGTCAATACGATATTAACAACAAGTCCGATCGAGGCTATGGTCAGCATCAGCTTCAGATTGATGTCTTCCGGATGGATAAAGCGCCGGATGCCTTCAATGAAGATCCATACCGAGATGGCGCATAGCGTAAGACCGTTGATCGAAGAAGCGATAATCTCAAAGCGCAGGTACCCGAACGTAAACCTCGCATTGGGGGGGCGGGTTGCCAAATAGATTGCAAACATGCTGAGCCCGAGCGCGAATACGTCGGATATCATGTGAGCCGAGTCGGAAAGCAAAGCCAGAGAATTGGAGAGGAGACCCCCGACGATTTCCACTATGGTAAAAAATCCAGTCAAAAGCAGCGTAATCCACAAGGTTTTCTTGGACCGGGACTGTTCCTTGACGTGATGTAAATGATGATAATCGTACATATACTTCACCTCACCTTTCATGTACCCCTATGATCCGGATTATACGTCAAGCGCTGAATTTTGGCAAATACTTTAATTGAGACTGATATTCATTCGTTTTGGACAGATTATCTCCTATTTGAGAAGTTTTATCAATATTTTGAGAAGTTTTATCAATGATTTGAATATTATTCTCAATACTATATGGAGCGCTTTCAAATTTGTTACACAAATGAAATATTTCTGTTACTTGTTTAACATGTTGACCATGTATTATTAGTGACAAGACCCCCTTTTTAATATATACACCTTAAGACCCGCCCCGTTGGCGGGTCTCTTTTTTTGGGTGTTGTAGTCAACGATCCCTTGAGAGACAAGGGATGGACCGATCTTACCGGGTATTTTAATATTCTAACTATATGTTTTGATAAGGTTATTTTGGAAGCTGTTCCCGCTGATGCGGAATAGGATAGCCGTTTTCCCCAGACTTTAGAACCGTAAGGGGACACTTACAAGCCTTTATGCCATGATTTTTTTACGAAATCTCACTTCATACATTCGTGCGGTATCCGTTGTTATGACCTCATCCATTACTTTTTTCATCATCTCCATACCGGGCATTTCGTTAAGCGTTTCCTGTATGTACACATTAGGAAAATAAAAATGAATAGCAAACACCAGCTGGTTTTCATGAATATTCCAGTAAACGATAAATGGTTTCTTGTAATAAGTCCAAAAATTAACACACAAATCTTCAGTCCCTTGTCGAAAGAGCGAGGCCTCATCCTCAGATATACCGAGCTTTTCGGCCAGGGAATAAGATAGGGCTCCGGCGTTGTAAGCAGCTTGTTTTCCTGTTATTTTTTCCCCGCGGCTCGAAATGCCCTTGCTCAGGTTTTTATTGCGAACCTCAAGCTCGGCTACGACCCAGCTGCTCAAATGATTAAGTAGAATCTGCTGCTCGAGGCTGAATTCCCGAGGCTTGTTATCGATAATACAAAGGGAGCCAAGGATATTACCTTGTCGTGTAACAATGGGTGCGCCGGCATAAAACAGTAAATCGTACTCCTTCACCAATGGATTGTTGGCAAACCACGGATGGGTACGGGCGTCGTTTACCACAATTATGTTTTTAGCGGCAACAACATATTGGCAAAAAGACAACTTCCGGTCGGAGGAACGGTCTCGTTCCAAATCTCCGGTTAAGCCAATGCAGGATTTGAACCACTGCCGATCATCTGTAACAAGCGAGATCAGGCAGGTGGGTACCTCGAATATTTTGCTTACGGTATACGTAATTCGATCAAAGGCCTCTTCAAAATCAGTATCTACAATCTGTAAAGTGTCGAGCTCCTGAAGGCGCTTGAACTCATCTTCCATGGAATAAAATACATGTCCTTTTTCATTGGTTATCATGGAAATTACTATACTCCCTCTACCCGCTCTGGATGCATTGTAGTCAGGTCCAGTAATTGAACCCTCTCTTAATTATAATACCGCCCCGACATTTGAGCACCGAAAAAACTTTGCAATTTGCAATTCCACGCAAAAAACAACACACTCCCCAAAAAAGCTTTGGGTCTGCTTAAAGAACTACCCGATATGATTCAGCAATTTCGGCTGTTAACAGAATTGGTTTAAAAGGAGATTGTGAGGTTAAATATGAAGAAGCATACTAGCAAAATACCGATTACTAAAACAGTTTTACAGCTTTGAAAAAAAGCCGACATCCCCTTGATGGAGGATGGTGGGGCGCGACGAAGACTTAATTTTGAAGATAGGAGTGAAATATAGATATGGCTACATTAACGGTTGCAACAGAAAATAATGCCCCCGTCGAGATTTATTACGAGGATGCTGGAACAGGCAAGCCGGTTGTGCTCATTCATGGTTGGCCTCTTAGCGGGCGTTCATGGGAGGCTCAAGTTCCCGCGCTCGTGGATGCCGGTTATCGAGTCATTACGTACGACCGTAGAGGATTCGGTAAGTCGTCTCAGCCATGGGAGGGATATGACTATGATACATTCACAGCCGACCTGCATAAGCTGATCGAACATTTGGATCTCCGTGACGTTACTCTAGTGGGTTTCTCTATGGGCGGGGGGGAAGTTGCGAGGTATATAGGTACCTATGGTAACGAGCGTGTTGAGAAGGCCGTTTTCGCCGCTGCCGTTCCTCCGTACCTTTACAAGTCAGACGATAATCCTGATGGGGGACTCGATGAAGCTACCATTAATGTATTCCAAGATGGGGTAAAATCGGATCGGATTGCGTTCTTGAACAAATTTACCAAAAAATTTTTCGCTGCAGGGAATCAAACCGATATGGTTAGCAAGCCATTTCGTGTTTACATCCGTGATATGGCGGCTTTTGCATCATCTAAAGGAACGCTGGACTGTATCGAAGCATTTGGGCGTACGGACTTCCGCAATGACTTGGAGAAGGTCACTGTGCCAACGCTTATCATTCACGGTGATTCAGATGCCATCGTACCGTTTGAAGTAAGTGGTAAAAGGACACATGAAACGATTCCCGGAAGCCAGCTCGTTGTCATAAAAGGCGGCCCACATGGACTCAATGCAACCCATGCGGATGAGTTCAATGAAGCGTTGATCGGCTTTCTTAAGGGCTGAGCCGGGAGTGCCCCAGAACCCTTATAAATCAAGGGATCCCGGGCATTTTTCATTCAGTCATTTCTCAGGGATTTCCTGGATGTTAATTGAATGTTCATATAAAAAGAAGGGTCATTAAACAATGGCCCTCTATTATTTTGAGTGGAGATCAAATAGCATATAGGAGGATATGAGCTGTTAGTTCATTTAAGGAAGTATGTCTCAATCTGGATGCTGAGCGTGCTGTGCATTGAGCACTTTTTTTCGAGGCCTACTTCAATGTTCCCGGTTTGAAAAACCCAACGGCAATTGAAAAAATCGATTCTACGGATCCCGTTCCGACACCTGTTCCGGCTGAAGTATCCATAGCTGACGCAAAAATGCGGCCGGGCCAAACGTTGACGATCCAAGGCGTCGTAACGGACCAATCAGCACCGATATCACCGCTCCGGTGACCGAAGCTGCCATGGAAGGCTTGAGCGGGGAAGGCCTATACAATAAAGACGATGTAAAAGTGAAGGTAACAGCGACCGACGGTGACGGGCTCGGTGTTAAAGAAACGCAATACCGCATCAACCAAGGCGAATGGGGAACGGTCAACGGAGGAGCCTTTACGGTAAGCGCAGAAGGACGTAATGCCGTCGAATACCGTTCCATCGATAATGCGGGCAGCATCGAACCGGCAAAGCAGTTGATTGTCGTGATCGACAAAACCGCGCCGGCAATAACATGGGGGCATGGAACGCACACCGTCAAGGCAGCAGCCCAGGATTTGGCGGGTAATCAAAGTGTAATCACTTATTCGTTGGAAGTGATCATGGATTTGGATCATCTCGACGAATTGATCCAAGCCGGGGCGGATGCCGGGAAGATAACAAACCGGGGTATCAAAGTACCAAGGCGTTCGCAGACCTGCGGCTGACGGAAATTAGATATATTTTGCCTAACGGTTATGACCACAATCAAGGCGAGGATCATGAGCATAAGCAAGAGCATGATGATGATCAGAATCAGCATGGAGAAAACGACCAGCACAAAGATTTGGGTCAACGCGGGCAGCGGTGGTAGAAAGGAACTTCATATTCATGTAAAAGGAGAACCCGCCATTTTAGGCGGGTTTGCTTTTTTTATCGGAATTTATTCAATCAGAATCCTTAAGATAGCGCGAAGTAAACCGCCTCCTTGAGAACCCGTTGCTCCCATGACTGCAAATGATTTTTTTATCCGCCATGTACATCCCCCGCTAAACGATTATTCACTCCCGCAAGATGAATATGATACCAAGTGAACATTAATGTATAAATCGAAACATTTTTAGCTGCAGGAACAGTTCAGTACAGGCTTTCGGGCCGCTTGCGTCTCATTGAGTCTTTTCACGGCCGTGGTGTGCGGGGCGTTTAATAATATTTCCGGATGATGCTCGGCCTCGTGTGCGATTTGAATCATTGTATCGATAAAGGCATCAAGCGTTTCTTTGCTTTCGGTTTCGGTTGGCTCGATCATGATGCATTCCTCGACATTCAGCGGAAAATAAATGGTGGGGGGATGATAGCCGAAATCCAGCAGTCTTTTGGCTACATCCAGCGTATGCACACCGAATTTTTTCAGTCCTATGCCGGATATGACGAACTCGTGCTTGCATAAGCGTTCATACGGAATCTCGTAATAAGGCGCAAGCCTTCTCATCATGTAGTTGGCGTTCAGCACGGCGCACTCGGATACGGTGCGAAGCCCTTCCGGACCATAGCTGCGGATATAGGTGTAAGCCCGGACGAGAATTCCGAAATTTCCGTAGAAGGCTTTGACTCGACCGATGGAATGAGGTTTGTCATAGTCGAAGTAATACGTGCCGTCCGCCTTTCGTTCCACGGTCGGCTTGGGCAGGAATGGAACCAGCCATTGCTTCACGCCCACCGGACCTGCTCCCGGACCTCCGCCGCCGTGCGGAGTGCTCATCGTTTTATGAAGATTTAAATGAACGACATCGAAGCCCATATCCCCCGGGCGCGTAATGCCCATAATCGCGTTCGAGTTGGCCCCGTCGTAATATAACAGCCCGCCGGCTTCGTGCACGATTTTCGCTATGTCCACAATCTGCTCCTCGAACAATCCGAGCGTGTTGGGATTGGTCAGCATGAGTGCGGCCGTATCCGGGCCTACCGCTGCGCGAAGCGCTCCCAGATCGACCAGCCCCCTGGCGTCGGATCGGATGGTAACGGTCTCAAGCCCGGCTGCGGTTGCGCTTGCAGGGTTGGTGCCGTGAGAGGAGTCCGGGACAATGACTTTGGTCCGATGCTCGCCTCGGTTTTCGTAATAAGCACGAATCATCATCAGTCCGGTCCACTCGCCGTGTGCCCCGGCTGCGGGCTGCAGCGTAACCTGGTCCATGCCGGTGATAGCGGCCAAGTCATTTTGCAGCGTATATAATAATTCCAATGCGCCTTGAATGGAGGCTTCAGGCTGGTACGGATGAATGCTGGCAAAGCCGGGAAGGCGAGCGACGTCCTCGTTGATTTTCGGATTGTATTTCATGGTGCAGGAGCCCAGGGGATAAAATCCGTTGTCGACACCGAAATTACGGCGCGATAAGGCGGTGTAATGACGAATGACGTCCACCTCGCTGACCTCGGGAAGCTGAGCCGGCTTTGCTCGCAGCAGATGCGAAGGAATCAGATCTTCGATGCTCGTCTGCGGCACATCGCATTCGGGCAAGGAATACCCGGTCCGTCCCGGCTTGCTCAGCTCAAAGATCAAGGCTTGGTCGTGCTTTGCGCCACCCGTTTTCTCCAAGCTATGTTCACTGGAATGTTCACTGCTCATAGGAAAGCCTCCCATCGGTTGATAAAATCCTCGATTTCCTCTCGGGTTCTGCGTTCCGTAACGGCGACGAGCACATGATTTTTTAACTCCGGATAGTCAGTACCCAAATCATAGCCTCCGATAAATCCGTAGGACAACAGGTCCTCATTCAGCCTTTTGATATCGGTTTGATCGGGCAGCTGAAGTACGAACTCGTTGAAAAAGGGGCTGCTGAAAGCGAGGGAAACGCCCTGGATTCGCTCAAAGCTTTGGGCCGCGTAGTGGGCTTTCTGCACATTTGTGCATGCGGCTTCCCGCAAACCGGCTTTACCTACGACGGATAAGTAGACGGAAGCGCATAGAGCGAGAAGCGCCTGGTTGGAGCAAATATTAGAGGTCGCCTTCTCACGGCGAATATGCTGTTCCCGTGCCTGCAGAGTAAGCACGAAGCCGCGCTTGCCGTCGCGGTCCGCCGTTTGGCCGACGATTCGTCCGGGCATTCTCCGGATCCACGGCGAAGCGACGGCAAAGAAGCCGCAGGTGGGTCCGCCGAGTGCTGCGGGAATGCCCAGAGGCTGGGCATCGCCTACGACGATGTCCGCACCGAGGGCGCCCGGCGGCTCCAGCAAGCCGAGGGAGAGCGGATTGGCACTTGCTACAAGCAAACCATTGACGGCATGAATGATCGGACCTATAGGCCGTAAGTCCTCGATACAGCCGAAAAAATTGGGCGACTGCACAATCACGGCTGCGGTCTGATCGGAGACATTGGAGGCAAGCTGCTCCAGATCCGTTACCCCATTCCCATAGCCGATTTCAACGACATCAAGGTTTAACCCCCGTGCTGCGGTGCGTAACGTTTGCCGTGCCTCGGGATGAACCGCCCGCGACACGACAAGCTGCTTTCGCTTGGTTGCTCCGCATGCCAGGGCCCCGGCCTCTGCCAGAGCGGTAGCGCCATCATACATACTGGCATTGGCCGCGGCCATTCCCGTCAATTCGCAAATATACGATTGGAACTCAAAGATCGCCTGGAGCTCGCCCTGGCTGATTTCCGGTTGATAGGGGGTGTAGGCCGTGTAAAACTCGGAACGGGAAATGAGGTGTTGAATGACGACGGGGATGTGGTGGTCATAGATACCGGCGCCCAAAAAGCTGGTGTAATGATCGGTATCCGCATTTTTCTCTGCTAACCGGCGTGTATGCTTTAATAGTTCATGCTCACTCAGGGCGGAGGAGACATTCAAGGCTCCTTGAAACCGGACCGGGGCGGGGATGTCGGCAAACAGCTCCTCGACCGACTCCATGCCGATTTCAGCCATCATGTCCTGCCGATCCTGCTCCGTCATCGGTAAGTATCGATGCTTCATCATATTCAGCTCCTTTATGATAGGGGAATGCCGCATGATCTTACTTATTGACCCTTTTATAAAACGGAGTGGGCACGACCTGAGCCCTTAGCCGTTTGCCGCGGACGTCCACTTCGATTTTCGTGCCTATGTCAGCATAGCGTGAATCCAACAGGGCTAAACCCAGGCTCCTCTTTAAGGTGGGGGATTGCGTGCCCGATGTGACTTCTCCGATGCATTGGCCGTCTGCATAAACCTTGTAGTGGGAGCGGGGGATCCCGCGGTCAATCGTCTCGATGCCTACAAGCCTGCGGCGTAAACCTTCCTGCTTTTGCTGCAGCAGCACCTCTTTTCCGATAAAATCGCCTTCCTTATCCAGCTTTACGACAAACCCGACACCGGCTTCCAATGGCGTCATCCCGGCGCTGAGCTCTTGTCCGTACAAGGGCAGCCTGGCTTCCAAACGCAGCGTATCCCTGGCTCCAAGACCGGCTGGAATCAAGCCGAGCTCCCGGCCGTTCTCAAGCAGCGCCCGCCATACATCAGGAGCGCCGATGCCGGGAAGATAGAGCTCAAATCCATCCTCGCCGGTATAGCCCGTACGGGAAATAAGAGCCTGAATGCCGCATACGCGCGCATGGGGAATGAACGAAAATGAGACTAAATCGGCAAGAGGAGCATCGGTTATCCGGGAGAGGATGGATTCTGCCAAAGGGCCTTGAAGGGCAAGGAGAGCCGTTTGCTCGGAGATATTTTGGATGACGACGTCGCCAATCAGGTGGCGGTCCATCCACTCCAGATCCTTGTCGATATTGGAGGCGTTGACGACCAGCATATACTGGTCTGCGCTCAGCCGATATACCAGCAAATCGTCAACAACTCCGCCGTCTGGATAGCACATCAGACTGTAATGTGCCTGATCGTCTTTCAATTTGGAGACATCGTTGGTTGTCAGCCGCTGCAGATAAGCCTCGGCAAACGTGCCTGTTACGAGGATCTCGCCCATGTGGGAGACATCGAACAACCCGGCGGATTGACGAACGGCATCATGTTCTTTTTGAATGCCCGTAAAATAGACGGGCAGCTCCCAACCGCAAAAATCGATGCAGCGCACTCCAGGTTCATTCGCATACACGGGGAATAAGGGGGTTCTTTTTAAGGGGAACATACCTTTCACCTCTTTCAATTATCTGGCCTCGCAAGCGTATAGAAATAACAAACAGAGCAAAAGAAGCGGGCTTTCCGGTGCTGCCGGCGGTGCCTCGTTCTTTGCTCTGTCCTTTATACCTGAGAGTTACCTCATGCCGCAGCACAAGTTCCCCTTGGGTGACCTGTTTGCAGGTTCTCTTCAGAGATGTGTCAGGCAAAAGTCCTTTTGCCTGAGAGATTCACCTGGCGGCTTACCCCTTCGGTGTTACTTTAATGTTAAGTAATCTCTCCCTTTGCCGTCATCCACCAATATGTAATTATCTTATTCTCATTATTTCCCGGTTGAAACCGATTGTCAACGTGTTTCTTTGATAAAATAATTTAATATGTAAGTTATATTGACGTTAACTTGTCCTCTGAATTATTCTACAAGTATACGTGTGAAGATGCCGGATAAGCGATAGCAGGAGTAGCTGCGCCGCTGGGGGAGAACGTTCGTCCGCCGGCAGGTGCACAATACCGGATATACGGGGAGCTGTATGGATATGAGCGAAATTAAAGCGAACGTTTTCTACAGCAAAGAGCATGAATGGGCGGAGATCAGGGGAACCGGGACGGTAAGGGTGGGCATAAGCGATTTTGCACAGTGCGAGCTGGGGGATATTGTATTTGTCGAGCTTCCAGAGGAAGGATCGCACATTCGCGCCGGAGACCCTATAGGTACGATCGAATCGGTGAAAACCGTATCAGATTTGTATGCTCCCGTTTCGGGGATTATCACGAAGATAAACACCACTCTGCTGGATCAGCCTGAGCTTGTCAATGAGCACCCGTATGAGGACGGATGGATCGTAGAAATTCAGCGGTTTCCCGATACCGATGAAGAGCTTAATGCGCTTTTAAATGCGGAGCAGTATAAGGCTTATCTCGACGAACAGCATGACAACGGATGAAGGGGCCATGTCTTGTCTTGCCCCCGGTACTTACCTTTAATGCAGATTAAAGAACCGAGCCTCCCGGCTGATGCCGGGGGGTTCAGTCTCTATTTGAGCGTCGGACTGAAATCTTAATGATCTATGATGGATTTGAAGAATTGTTTGGATCTGTTAAACGAATAGTCACTGGCTTCCTGAATCCGCTTCAAATCCCTCGATTTGAACGCCTCAAGCAAACGCGTCCGGTTCTCAACGCTATTCGTTTGGGCTCCGGGAACATGCAGGAGCTTAAGGCTTGTTTCTCTGCGCAGATGGATAATCGTCTGCATCAGCTTGTTGTAAATTTGGTTTCCGCAGATTTCGCCCATAAAGCTATCAAATCGGTCCAATAGCTTTAAAAAAGCTTCGGGATCGTCTGTTGTGCTGACCTTCTGCAGCTCGGACAATAGCTCTTCCAATTCCTCGAAATGAGCTTCCTCTGCCACCTTGGCGGCGGTCAAATAAACCTCCGATTCAATTAATCTTCTTGCGGCATAGACCTCATCCAAATTGTGAATTTCGTTATGAAAAAGCCAGGTAATGGTTTCCGCAGAAATGGGCTCCATCTGCTCTTTCACGAAGCTGCCTTCTCCGGCCTTGATTTTAATTAAGCCGATCAGGGACAAGGCACGCAGCGCTTCACGTATGCGTCCACGGGCTACGCCGAATTGCTCGGCGAGCAGTCTTTCGTTCGGAAGCTTTTCTCCCGCCGCCAGCTCTCCGGAGATAATCGATTGAGCGATTTGCTCCATGATTTGCTCCGTTGCGGTCACTTTTTTGATCACTTCGACTTTAATCATTCCAAATAACCTCCAGAAAAATGTGAAAAGTGTATTGATAAACAATAGATGGCCAAGGATTATAATATGGTGCTACCACGCTACCATATATCTATAATACATTAGTTTATCAGAAGAATATGGATGTAGAAAAGGGAATGTTGGCTTCCAAACCGTTTAATGTGATAAAGCGAAAAACAGCCTGCTAAGTGTTTGTGACAACATTTAGCAGGCTGTTTTTCCTATCCTGCCGAGGCAGAAGGAACAACCAGGTTAATTCAAATGAAAATGAGTAGCCAAACATAGTTAATGTCGAGGCATTTACGTATAAAAATTGACCGTCCACCTCTACAATACATATACCGTCCGGATGATTTTCGAAAAGATACTGAAATACACCAGGCTGCGCGAACATATTTTTATTCAGCATTATTCGTGTATCCGCCTTTAACCGTTTGCAATTATCTTTGATAAGTTTGCCTGCCGGATCCTTCTAAAGGTATTGAGCTTCACTGCCCAACAAAGTTTAATTGAGCCATCGTTTAAAATAATTAACGAAATCTGCTTGTTTGCAGGGCCAATCATTTCCTTACGTACTAGGGGAGACCCGCAATGAAAATTTATCTGACACAAATGAGTAGTAGTATGATAATATTTCAGTTGGTGACAAATTTATGGTATTACGTTAACATTTATCACGGTAAAAATCGAAAGAATGGCTGGAAGGCTGCACGGGATAGATGGCTGAAAGCCGAAGGAGAGGCAATGTTCACAGAAAATGAAGAAGCTATAGGAAATCTGGTGCGTATTTAGAATGGAACAACTGAATAAACTGCTTGAAAAAGTTTTTCCTTTTCTTACGCCATGCAGCGTTTTGCTCGGGGTGGTCTTATCAGGCCTGTTATCATCCTTTACTTCCTTGGTGCCGTGGCTTTTCGCATTCATGACTTTTGCCGGAAGCCTGGGAATGAATGTAAGCGATTTTCGAAGGGTGCTCTCACACCCTTTTCCCATTTTCGTTTTTCTCACCGTTCTTCACGTGGTGATGCCTTTGGTGGCCTGGGCCGCAGGACATATGGCCTTTCCTGGAGATCCGTATACCATTACGGGATTAATTCTGGTGCTGGTCATCCCTACGGGAATCGCCAGTTTGGTTTGGGTTTCCATTTACCGTGGCAATTCAGCGCTGACTTTAACGATGATTCTTGTCGACACCTTGCTTGCGCCGCTGTATGTTCCGTTTTTGATGTCTGCTTTCGTTGGGGAGCAGGTGGCGATGGACGCGTGGGGGATGCTCAACGGCTTGTTGTGGATGATTGTTTTGCCGTCCGTTTTGGGCATGCTGGTCAATCAATACACCGGGGGAAAAGCCAAAGTGAAGTGGAGCCCGGTCCTATCGCCTCTGTCCAAAATAAGCTTGGCGCTCATTGTCGCCATCAACAGCTCGGTGGTTGCGCCGGTGATCACGAATTGGGACTGGGGTATGGTCTATATGCTCTTCGTCTGCCTTGTTGTAGTCGCGCTGGGCTATATCATCGGTTGGGGAGTTGCCCGGGGTATGAAGCTGCCGCATGAGCTGGTCGTAAGCATGACGTTTAACTGCGGGATGAGGAACATCAGCACCGGAGCGGTACTGGCCATCGCCTACTTTCCGCCTGCCGTGGCGGTGCCTGCCGTGGTCGGTACAATATTTCAGCAGCTGCTGGCTTCGGTGTTCGGAAGCCTGCTTTTCCGCAAGGCGGAGCCGGCGGTGGTGAAGGAAGCTGTGCCGCAAACCCAATCGGCTTGAGGTGGCAGGCTGGTCTTTACCCTCTGATGCCCGTGGAAACCAAAGCTGCATAAGGAAAGCCCTGTATCCGGGAAAAGAACTCCCGAAAACAGGGCTTTTTCGTGTCGGTAAGAAACGACGGATTAACCTCTGTTGGAGGCCGCCTTGCAAAAACGCTTCAGCGCTTCTTCCAGCAGCGACCTTGGACAGGCCAGATTAATGCGCAGCCAGCCCTCCGCCTCCGTGCCGAAGACGGAGCCCTCGCTGAAGGCCACGCGGGCTTTCTCGAACATGAGCGACTTCAGACCCTTAATGTCGAGGCCCAGGCCGCGGCAGTCCATCCACAGCAGATAAGTGCCGTCCGGACGCATCGGCTTCACCTCGGGAAGATGCTCGGCCAAATAAGCCATGGCATAATCGACATTGCCTGCGATGTATTCGATCAGTCCGTCGAGCCAAGCCTCCCCGTCATTATAAGCGGCCATTACGGCTTCATGAGTAAAGAAGTTCGTCATATGCAGGCTGAGCGCTTTGACCCGATAATCGAATTTTCGTTTCATCGCCGGATTAGCGGTAACAATGAACGAGGATTGGATGCCGGGGAGATTAAATGTCTTTGTCGGCGCCAGAGCAGTCAAGGTGATTTGTGCGAGCTCCTCGGATAGGGAAGCGAACGGAATATGCCGATGTCCCGGCAGCGCCAGGTCACAGTGAATTTCGTCCGAAATGACCGTAACCCCATGCTTCAAACACAGCTCGCCCAGACGCAGCAGCTCCCCGCGCTCCCAGACCCGTCCTCCCGGGTTATGCGGACTGCAAAGCAGCATCAGCTTGGCTCCGCCCGCCATCAGCTCCTCCAAATGCTCATAATCCATTTCATATCTGCCGTTACGGATGACCAAAGGGTTTTTGGCCACCTCACGGCCATTCATCCGAATCACATCGTAAAAAGGATAGTAGACAGGAGACTGCAGAATCACGGAGCCGCCGGGCTCGCTGAACAAATCCACCGCGATGCTCAGCGACGTAACGACACTGGGCACATCGCTCAGCCACTCCCGTTCAATCGTCCAGCTGTGCCGGCGTTCAAACCAGTGAATAATGGCGTCCACATAAGCTTCATTTTTGATCGAATATCCGTAAACCCCTTGAGCCGCCCGGGCTTCCAGCGCTTGCCTTACGGCCGGAGGGCTTTCAAAATCCATATCGGCTACCCAAAGGGGAAGAATGTCATGATCTCCGAACAGCTTGTGGGATTGATCCCATTTGTAGGAGTGCGTATTGCGTCGGTCAATGACACGGTCAAAATCGGTTTTCACAAGCTTCACCTCATCATACGAATAGTATCCACTTATTCTATCATATTTTGCGTTTAAACAGGAAAAAGGAGCCGAATGCGGCTCCTTTTGTTATGGATTTTCAGACTCATCCTTGGGCACAAGCGAGAAAATATCCCCGTTCTCGAGCGTATCGATCAAACGACCCAGCCACATGTAATAGCGAACGGCTTCCTGCAGCTTATCGATATCCGTATTGACGACTTTCTGCAGCTCTTCATTATCCAGGTGGGCTTCCTTCAACCGCTGCAGTTCGCTAAGTGACTTGCGCACGGCTTGAAGATTCATTTCCGTTTGCTTTCTCCACTTGATAGCAAAGAAATCCGCAAACGTCTGGTACCAGTCCGGCTCCACTTCATACAGATCCTTGCGCGTTCCCGGTTCCCATACCTTATGAACCATCTTCAGATCCGTAAGCGTCCGAACGCCGGTGCTCATGCTTGTCTTACTCATCCCCATGCCTTCGCCCATTTCATCGAGCGTCATGGGCTTGTCTTGAAAAAACATCATACCGTATAAATGTCCGGACGATAACGTAACTCCGTATAAGTCCATATTTTTACCGATTGATTCAATAACGCGTTTGCGGGCTTTTTGAATGATGCCGACTTGTTCCTCCGACATGCTAACCCAGTTGTTCATCGTTTTGCCTCCTCCGGACGAAGCCGGCTGCCTGTTCAGATGTTGTTGGAAAGCTGTTCATAAGCTGCGGACCGGCAGCCGCCGGCACGCCCTTATTGGAATATTTACATTGTATTGAACTTGGTTTTGAAAGTAAAGAAGTCACATGGGCAGGAATTTGGAGGAATAAGGAGTATTCTGTACGATATGTTTGTAAAGTTTTTTCTGTACGTACGAAACAAACTTATTTCACTTTTGACCATTTTGCGCCAAAACCTGTAAACTTAAGCACATCAGAGATTGGGGTGATTACGTTTGATCGAGGTGAAGAACCTGACTAAAATATTCGGGCAGCAGCCGGAAAAAGCGTTGAGCCTGCTGGAGCAAGGATGGAGCAAAAAACGCATTTTTACCGAGACGAAGCTGACCGTAGGCGTGAACCGCGCCAGCTTTACAGTAAAAGAAGGGGAGATTTTCGTCATTATGGGATTGTCGGGCAGCGGGAAATCAACGCTGATCCGGCTTTTAAACCGCCTGATTGAACCGACGGGAGGAAGCATCACGTTCCAAGGTGAAAATATCGTCGAGATGTCGGAGGAAAGACTTAGAGAGTTCCGTAGAACGGCGATGAGTATGGTGTTCCAAAAATTCGCTTTATTCCCGCATCGGACGATCATACAAAATGTGGAATTTGGTCTAGAGGTGCAAAAAATTCCGGCCAAAATCCGCAAAGAGAAAGCACGGGAAGCACTGGCTTTGGTCGGTCTAGAGGAATGGGAGCACAGCTACCCGGACCAGCTTAGCGGAGGGATGCAGCAGCGGGTAGGACTGGCCAGAGCGCTTGCCAACTCGCCTCAGGTGCTGCTGATGGACGAAGCGTTCAGCGCGCTGGATCCGTTGATCCGAAAAGACATGCAAGAAGAGCTGCGGGAGCTGCAGGAGAAGCTGAAGAAAACCATCGTTTTCATTACGCATGACTTGAATGAAGCGCTTCGTATCGGCGACCGCATTGCTTTGATGAAGGATGGCTCGATTGTGCAGATTGGCACACCGGAGGAAATTATGATCTCTCCTGCCAACGAATATGTGGAGCGGTTTATTGAGGATGTCGATTTGTCCCGGGTGCTGACGGCAGCTCATGTCATGCGTAGGCCGGAGACGATGGTCTACGACCGGGGAGGCCCAAGGGTAGCGCTTGAGCTGATGCGAGAGAACGGCATCTCCAATCTGTTCGTTGTTGACAACGCCAGACGTTTGATCGGCGTTCTGACGGCAGAGGATACGGCTCAGGCTATTAAAGAAAACAAAGGGCTTGATGACATTATTGTTAAAGATGTACCGAAGGTTCCGGAGAATATGCTGCTCAACGACTTGTTTGAGCTTGTCAGTGTCAGCCGAGTGCCGGTAGCCGTCACCTCGGAAAGCGGGAGACTGCTTGGCGTGATTATCCGCGGCGCCGTACTTGGAGCCTTGGCAGGAAATCACGACCGGGTGCGAAAGGCGGTGAGCGAGGATGGTGCCTAAGCTGCCGATTGCTCCTGCCATAGAGCGTTTTGTGGATTGGTTCGGTTCAACCTTTGAATTTTTGTTTGATTTCATCTCCACGCTTATCGGCGGCACGGTAGACGCTTTTTCATGGCTGTTTCATTTGCCGCCGGCGATTGTTTTTATCCTCTTGATCGTTTTCTGGGCTTACCGCTCGGCAGGCTGGATGCTGGGGCTGTTTTCTCTTATCGGACTGCTGTTAATTGACAATCTCGGATTTTGGGACAACACGATGGACACGCTGGCGCTCGTCATGACGAGCGCGCTGGTTTCGGTCATTGTGGGATTGCCGCTTGGCATATGGTGTGCGAGGAATAATTCGGTTCAGAATGCGGTTACGCCGCTTTTGGACTTTATGCAGACGATGCCTGCATTCGTCTACTTGATTCCGGCCGTGTTCTTCTTTGGATTGGGCGTTGTGCCCGGTGTCATCGCATCGGTTATTTTTGCCGTGCCTCCCACGATCCGGTTGACGAATCTCGGTATCCGCCAGATTCCGTTTGACTTGGTTGAAGCCGCGGATTCCTTCGGTTCGACGCCAAGCCAAAAGCTGTGGAAGGTTCAGCTGCCGCTGGCCATGCCTACATTGATGGCAGGAATCAACCAGACGATTATGCTCTCGTTGTCCATGGTCGTTATTGCCTCCATGATCGGAGCTCAGGGAATCGGTGCGGACGTTTATCGCGCGGTAACTCAGCTCAAGATCGGTGAAGGCTTTGAGGCTGGTATTGCTGTAGTGATTTTGGCGATCCTTCTGGACCGCTTAACTCAAAATATGGTCAAAAGGAAAAAAGGAGAGGGTAAACATTGAAAAAGAGAACGCGCAACCTGATGATTATGGCTGCTTGTGTATTGGGGATATCCGTGCTGGCCGGCTGCGGACAGAAGGATTCCGGTTCTGCCGCCGGGTCCGCTAATGGCACCGCTTCGATCGGTGAACAGGTCAAGTATCAAATTATCGGGATTGATCCCGGCGCCGGCTTGATGCAGGCCACGAGCAAGGCGATGGAAGAGTACGGACTTACGGATTGGAAGCTGGTGGAGGGCTCCAGCGCCGCCATGACGGCTGCGCTGGACAAAGCTTATAAAGATCAGAAGCCCGTGATTGTAACGGGTTGGACGCCGCACTGGATGTTTGCCAAATATGATCTCAAGTATCTTGAAGACCCGAAGAATGTATATGGCGGAGATGAACAAATTCATACGATCGTCAGAAAAGGGCTGAAAGAGGATCATCCTTCGGCTTACGCTGCGCTGGACCGGTTCGAATGGACTCCCGACGACATGGCGAAGGTGATGGTGGAGGTACAGGGTGGCAAGAAGCCTGAAGAAGCGGCTGCGGCATGGATCAACGACAATGCAGCCAAAGTGGACCAGTGGGTGAAGGATCTGCCTAAAGAAGAAGGTAAACCCTTGAAGCTCGCTTACGTGGCTTGGGATTCTGAAATCGCCAGTACGAACGTGGTGAAGCAGGTGCTGGAAACAAGACTTGGATATAAAGTCAGCCTGCTGCAGGTCGAAGCCGGACCGATGTGGGCCGGAGTAGCCGAAGGCGATGCGGACGGCATCGTAGCTGCATGGCTGCCGACTACGCACAAGGATTACTTTGATAAGTTCAAGGACAACATTGAAGACCTCGGTCCGAATTTGAACGGTACCAAGATTGGCCTGGTCGTACCTAATTATATGGATATTAACTCGATTGAAGATTTGAAAAAAGCAGAATAGACGGATAGAAAATGGTTGCTGGACTCAGGATTCCGGAACGCAAGTGCCGGATGAAACGGGTCCGGCTTCTTTTTTTTGGCTTTTATCATAAACGTCCGGACCCAGGTATTCCCACCCATTTTGCCGCAAGCAGTCCACTCACCCAAGCCATATCAAACCCATTCACATAAGCTGGATTAAGTAGACAAGTCGGAGTATGCCAACACGTTAAGAGGGTAGGGAATGCGTATGAAGAAGTCTAAGCCAATGCAAGTCCGTAAAACCGTCCCGCGTGCGGCGCAAGGCCCAATACCGAAAAGTCGCCACTCTGGGAGTGCAGGCCATCCTTACATGAATACAGCGAATGTAAAAGGATTGTTCAGTCCGTTCGGAGGCGGGGGAGCAGCAGATGCTCCAGGCAGTACGGGTGGTTCCGGTGGCGGCTTTTTCTCGTTGTTTAACCGGATCGGGGGATTGGACGGCATTTTATCCACGATGGGAAAAGTACAGAAGATGTTCGCGATCATGAAACAGATGAGTCCGATATTTAAGCTGATGGGCGGCCTGGGAGGATTAGCCGGGATTAGAAGCTTGGAAAATGCGAACATCAACTTGGTGCCTCCTCGGCGTAAACATGCTGCTAAACCCGGAAAACCGGTTTCGCATCAGAAACAGAGGTCATAGTAGAGAGAGGTGAAAAATATGCTCACCTATGCAGCGATTGGCGATTCGTTAACCGCCGGAATAGGCGGATGTCCCGGAGCCGGCTTGGTGCCGCAGTATCGGTCTATGACAGAGAAGCGGCTCGAACGGCAGGTGCAAAGCATCAATTTGGGAATATCGGGGGCGACAACAGGTGAATTGCTTCAGGTGGTGTGCGGCAGTCCCGAAGTTCGCCATATTCTAGCTCATGCGGATATCATTACGATCACGGCGGGAGGCAATGATTTAATTCGCGCCGCCAGGGATTACGCCATTCAATCAAATCCTCAGGTCCTCCAGCAGGCGTTGGTACAGTGCCGGAACAACTATGCCAAGATGGTTCATTCCATTCGGAAGCTGAAGGCAAAACGTTCAAGGCCTTATATCATCCGTGCGGTCGGTCTATATAATCCGCTGCCGCAAGTTCCCGCGGCAGCCGGATGGATTCAAAGTCTGAACCTGCACATTGAAAGTCTGGAGTGCGGTAATTTTCAGGTAGCGAGTATTTACAGCTTGTTTGACGGAAAGGAAAAAGAGCTGCTGTCTGCTGACAGGATTCATCCGAATGCTGCGGGGTACCGTGTTATGGCACAGCAGATGAGTCTTCTTGGCTACAGGCCGCTTGGTTAAATCCGGTCAGCCCGTGCATCGGCTTGACCGGATTGTTGTGTCAGCTTGCAAAAAAAAACGGACGTCAGGACAACCCTGATATCCGTTATGGAG
This sequence comes from Paenibacillus sp. F024, assembly GCF_057814255.1. Lineage (NCBI taxonomy): Bacteria > Bacillati > Bacillota > Bacilli > Caryophanales > Paenibacillaceae > Paenibacillus > Paenibacillus sp. F024. Next base: position 98,606 of record NZ_JBVASZ010000012.1, on the reverse strand, counting down.
AGTCTATAAAGGTACCTTTTGCATTTGCTTCTCTTTGAAGTATACCCACTCGCGGAACCCGATCTCCTTGAGCCGCGCGGCGACTTCTTCCCATTCGTCACCGACACGGCCGGGTACGTGTGCGTCCGAGCCGAAGGTCACCTTCACCCCGTAATGCAGCGCCCGCTCGAGAACCGAATCGATCGGATACCAGCCGCCGCAATCCTTCGTTTTGCCGGAGGTGTTGATCTCGATGGCGATGCCATATTCGCCGATGGTTTTCAGCGTCCGGTCGACCGCATCCGTCTGGATATCGGAGAACGCCGGATAGAAGCCCCGCATCGCATCGATGTGACCGAGAATTTGAAACATGCCGCTGCGCGCGGATTGCTCGATCAGATCGTAATACAGCTCTTTTTGCTCAACCTTCTGCCGCTCGTTCAATCCGTTCCAGCGTTTTTTATTGAAGATGCTGACTCCGCCCGACAAATGGACAGAGCCGATGATGTAATCAAACGGATACTGATCATATACCTTCCGATATACGTCCGCATGCTCCGGGAAAAAGTCCGATTCGACCCCAAGCAGTACCTCGATGCGTCCCCGATACTCTTCCTTGAGCTTCAGGACTTCGTCTACATAGCGTTGAAACTCGCTCTTGGCCATAGCGATGCCCGGCTGTTCCCGGTCGACCTTGCTTGCGAAGTAAGGCGAGTGGTCGGAAATTCCGATGACCTGAAGGCCGTGGGCAATGCCTGCTTCGATGTAATCGCGAATGGTGCCGACGGCATGCCCGCAGCGCTCGTGATGGGTATGCAAATCGAATTTCATTCTCACATCACTCCGAACCGATAAATTGAATTTCTTCCATGCCTTTGAGGTCCATTAAGAATTGATGCAGCGCCGAGCTTAAATAACGGCCGGATTTGTAAACTACGCCGACCGGATGACTGATCTCCAGCTCGTTGACGTTAATCATTTTTAGCGTACCGAGTCGAAGCTCATTTTGAATCGACATCTTGGAGATGATCGCAGCCCCCAAATTCAACTCCACCATCCGCTTTACTTCCTCGCTGCTGGAGAGCTCCATGACCACCTGTGGAACGATATTCAACTGCTTGAGAATTTGATCCACGAACCGGCGTCCCGCCGTTTCGGGAGAAAGCATGATGAGCGGCAGCTCATGCAGCCGTTCGATGGGGACATGACTGTATTGGGCCAGCGGGTGGTTAGGGGACACGACAAGCTCGAATGTGTCGTAATACAGTACGGAGCTTTCCAGCGCCGGATGTTTATCGAACAAATAAGTAATACCGATGTCGATTGTTCCGTTCTCGACGCTTTGCATAATTTGCGAAGTCGTCATGGAATGAATCGTCGTTTTAATGAGCGGGAATTGGTTTTGAAAATACGATAACACCCTCGGCAGTATTTGGATAGCGATGGACGTGGTCGTTCCGAGGTGAATGTGTCCCTGGGGCGTTTGGTTCAAATCGGCAAGCCGTTGTTTCAAATCCTCCACCGTCTGCAGGATCATCTCGGCATGCTCCAAAAATACCTTGCCGCTGTCAGTCAATGTAACAGGTTGATTCCGGTCGATAAGGACCGTTTTGAACTCGTCCTCCAGGCTTTTGATTTGCGCGGAGACAGCAGGCTGAGTTAAATTGAGAAGCTCGCCGGCCTTACGGAAGCTCATCGTTTTGGAAATCGTAATCAGCGTTTCCAATTGGTTGAGGTTCACGGTATCCCTCCTCTCCCAAGCGTGAACCTGCGCGAATATAGGGTGCGCAGAATAACTAATTTTTATCAAATTTGTAAAATACATAAATCCGGTTTCTCGCCTAATTTCATTATATGATACTTAAGGTATAAGGGCAAACCAGGCAAGAAGCCCAAAGTTTACATGCCGCCGAACGCATCGGACATTTGATGAAGAAAGATCATCCTGCAAAAAAAGGCGTTTCCGTCTCTCGAGGTGCAGGATTGCTTTAATTAACGGGAAAATGTCCATTTAGTTACTGCTTTTTCTCAGGATAACGAAGAGGTCGTCCTTTCAGTAGAACAACTATCATTCCGGGGCTGCTTCGAGGGCTTCTTCCTTCCTGCCGCGGTTTTCCAATTTGATTTTACCCAGAAACAGCGTTAAGAAGGCGCCGAGAAGCACAAAGGCGAGTCCGAACCAGAAGACGGAATGCAGCGATTCGATCAAAGCGTTTTTAACGATCGGAATGATTTGATCCACCAGCGCTTTAGGGAATTGGGTCAGCGTTTCAGGAGTCAAAAGCGTTGAATACAAGCCCTGCGGGTTCGTATGGATCGTTTCGGCCCATTGATCGGCTATGCCTGCCGCTTGCTCCGGCAGCTCTTTGAGCTTGGGCACCAATTGCGATGAGAGCAGTTCATCCGATCTGCTGTTCATGACCACGCCGAGAATTGTCATACCGAAGGTACCGCCGATTTGGCGGAAAAATTGGCTGGAGGACGTGACTACTCCAAGCTCCGATTTCGGGAATGTCTCCTGCAGTGTAAGCGTCAGAAGAGGCATCACCAGACCCATACCGAGTCCGAGCACCACCATGATCCCGCTTGCGGCCAGCTTGGTGGTATCTATATTCATTGTCGTAAGCAATAAAAAGCCGGACGCCATTACGACCATTCCGATAACCATTTGTGTTTTCACGCCGATTTTGTGTACCAGCTGTCCTCCGAGGATGCTTGCCGCAATCATTGTAATCATAAGCGGAGTCATGACCGTGCCGGAAGCCGAAGCGCTGATTCCCGCAATACCCTGCATAAACAGAGGCACAAACATAATGGCTCCGAACATTCCCACGCTCATCAGAAACCCGATGGAGTTAATCACGGTAAAGGTTCTGTTTTTAAACAGACGAACAGGTAAAACCGGTTCGCTCGTTGTGGATTCAATCCGCACGAAAGCGAGCAGCGAAATGGCGGAAATGACGAACATACCGATGATCTGCCAAGAGCCCCAAGCGTATTCTTTACCGCCGAATGTAAGGGCCAGCAGCAGCGTAACGACCCCGATAATCATCGTAATCATGCCTGCCATGTCAAATTTGACAGGTCCATGCGCCCGCCGGCCTCCCAGGCCCATCGCGATAAAAACCGTTGCCAGAATGCCGACAGGCAGATTGATAAAAAAGATCCAGTGCCAGTTCATCGAATCGACAATCCAACCGCCGACCTGGGGACCGATGACGGAGGCAAGGCCAAAAATTCCTCCGAATACACCCTGCCACTTGGCGCGCTGTTTTCCGGTAAAGATATCCCCGATAATGATCATGGCCATCGGCATCATGATGCCGCCTCCGACTCCCTGCAGCGCCCGGAACCAAATCAGCTGCTCCATCGTCTGAGCCAGCCCGCACAGCATGGACCCCAGCATAAAGACCACTAAACCTGTGATGTAAACCGCTCTTCGACCCATCAAGTCGGCGAGTTTTCCGGCAATCGGAACAACGGTGGTCGATGTCAGCATATAAGCCGTCGTCAACCAGGTCATTAAGGTGAAGCCTCCAAGCTCTCCTACAATCCGCGGCATGGCCGTTCCGACGATCGTATTGTCTAGAGCCGAGAACAGCATGGCGATGATCAACCCGGCGATCAGCAGACCGCGGCCGGCAATTTGGTTATTTTCCAATGAGTTCAAATCTATGGTTTGTGACACTATGATTTCCTCCCCGTTATTTTTATTGTTCCATATAATGGACGATTTTCTCAAAATTACGCAAAAACAGCTCCAGCTCCTCCGGCTCAAGGCAGGCTAAATACCGCTTGATTTGGACCGTACGAACCTCGCGGATTTTCTCTAACGCTTCACGTCCGGGGTCAGTGATTTCAAGAAGGACAACCCGCCGGTCCGTTTCGTCGTATCTTCGTACGACAAAGCCGTTGTTCACCAGCCGTTCAATCATGGTCGAGATGGCTCCGGGGGTGACCTCCATTCTTTGCGCGAGCTGTCCGACAGGACAACGTCCGCCGGTGGAAAGGGTATACAGTATCATCAATTGAGGTCCTGTCAACGGCAGGCCGGCGGGGATACCAAGCTCAGGCCCCAGCCTGCGGAACAGGGTGAAGAAGGCGATCTCAAAGCGCTGGATGTCAGAATCCAAGGGGGTGTTCATAAGTAATCATCCTTATCCTGCGGAAAATATTTTATATTAAAATTATTTAGTTATAAATAATTTAGTGGTTGAAATGAATCCTATCATCCGTCCTGACAAATGTCAAATGGAAACAAAAAGAACCCTTTCTCCCTTATCTGGGAGAGGGTTCTTTGAGATACCGCAACCGTTTTACCCGATCCGCTCGGCGAGCTCCATGAGATGGCGGCAAATGAGCTCCGGCCGGACACCGGCCTTTGCGATTTGCGCTTCGGCATTGGATTCGTTCGCAAGCCCTGTAAGCACCAGGGCCGTACGGCACTTGGCATCCGCTCCACCGCGGATATCGGTGTTCATATTGTCGCCGACCGCCCAAATTTCCTCGGCGGAAAGCCCGAGCTTGGCGGTGGCATAGCGCATAATGATCGGAGAGGGCTTGCCTATGACGACAGGCGCCGTTTCGCTTGCGCGTTCGATCGAAGCGGAAATGGAGCCCGCCCCCGGCGAAAGCTCGCCGTTCCACGGAAGCAGGTGATCCGGGTTCGTCAGCACATAGGCAGCGCCTGCCCGGATGGAGCGCACGGCCTTAAAGAGCTTCTCGTAGCTAAAGGTCCGGTCGATCCCCTGGACGACGGCCGATACCCGGCGATGGTCCGCTTCCTCTCCAATCAGCTCAAATCCCGCCTCGGTCAGCGCCCGCTGCAGCCCGGTCTCTCCGATGCACAGCACCGGATCGCTCTCCAGTCCTGCATCCTTCAGATACATTGCCGCCGCTTGGGAGGAAGTGAGCACTTCGTCCGGTGATGCGTCAATGCCCGTCGCTGCGAGGTGCGAAGCCACCTGTTCCGGCGTTCGGGATGAATTGTTGGTCAGGTACACAAACGGGTAACCCCGCTCCCGAAGCCAGCCGATAAACTCCGCGGCGTAGGGAATGGGACGGTCGCCGTTGTAAAGCGTTCCATCCAAATCGAGTAAAAATCCAGGCATTCTGAACCTCCTGCGAATAATGTAATTTCTTAAGCTGCCAGCTTCAGCTTGACATAAAAATGAATGCTTCCGTCCGCCGATTCGGCCCAGACCGTTCCGCCATGTGATTCGACGATGCTTCTGGCGATCGCCAGTCCTAATCCTGAGCCCCCGGTGTCGGAGGTACGGGCCTTGTCGACGCGGTAGAACCGGTCGAACAGCAGCTCCAGCTCCTCACGGGTAAGGGCGTCCGCTTTGTTGCTGATTCGGATCAGTACATCATGATGATCCTTCGCCATTCCGACCGTAATGGTCCCCGGCTTGGGACTGTACTTGATGGCATTGCCAAGCAGATTCTCGAACACGCGGATCATCTTGTCCACATCGATCCGTACGGATAGTTTTTCCTGCGGAATGCTGCGGATGAGGGTCAACTGCTGTTCCTCACTAAGGGTTACGTACTCCTCCAGCAGCTGCTCCAATACTTCATTGATGGGGACTTCCCGCTTATGCAGGGGAACGTCCTGATGGGAAAGCTTGGTATACTCAAACAAATCCTCGATGAGTCCCTGAAGCTTCTCCGCTTTGCTGTAAGCAATGGAGACATAACCTGCGGCTTGCTCCGGCGTTTCGTAGTTCTTGTCCTGCAAAAGCCGCAAGTAGCCGATGATCAAGGTGAGCGGTGTGCGCAAATCGTGGGACACATTGGTGACCAGCTCGTTTTTTAACCGTTCGGCCCGCCGTTCCTCTTCTATTGTATGCTGCAGATCGGCTACCATCAAGTTCATGTCTTTGGCCAGCGATCCGAGCTCATCGCGCGAGCGCTCGATCACCCGGTGATCCAGATTCCCTGTCGCGATAATTCTTAGCCCGGTGGCCAGCTCCTCGATGTATCTCATTTTTTTTCGGGTCAAATAGTAAAAAAGAAAGATAAATACGGCGATGGCGCCCAGCAGCGAAAGCGGGCTCTGGCCTTTGATGTAGCTGATCGACGGCTGCGGAATGCCAGAGACGATCAAGTAGGACTTTTGATTGTCATAGGTGACCGGATAAAAGCTGGAAAATTCCGAGCGTCTGCCGGTGCTTTCATTGCGGGTTTCCATGGCATTGCGGATCACCTTGTGAACGTCGATATACGTTTCCGGAGCGTTCTCGCTGCGGAATACGACTTTTCCTTCCAGATCGGTAATGACGATTTTGTAGTTCTCATAAGTAGAAAGCTGCTGGACGTGATCTATAAATTCGCGTTTGCGCTTTTCTTCCAGCTGCTTTTTTTGCTGCTCATCACTAACGTTAGAACCGGGATGTGCAGGATTTTCACCGGGAATTTCTACAGCAGCGTTCGATCCAATCGAATCGCTTCCCGTTTCATACGGATGATCATTCGAAATGGACGGCTCCAGCAGATGAACTAGCGAACGGGCCTCACGGTCGATTTCTCTGATCCCTCGGGAGTAATCGATGACCGTACCTTTGTTGATTTGGCCGAATAAGGCGGAGCTGATGCCATAGGAGAGCGTGCTGATGCCAAGACAAATCGCGAAGGTCAATACCAACTGAAGCCGTATGCTGCGTTCCACATGCCCGCGGCCCATCCGGAACAGATCCTGGATGAACAAGATCAGGCCGCGCAGCAGGGTGAACGGAAACCAAGTGAAGGGAAAGCGTTCCAGGATCGGCTTGCGGGGCCGATTCATTTTATCCAGGCTATTCAACTTTGTATCCCACTCCCCATACGGTTTTGATGTATTTCGGCTTTCTCGGGTTAGCCTCGAGCTTCTCCCGGATTTTCCGGATATGGACCATGACGGTATTATCCGAATCCAGATAGGCTTCCTTCCATACGGCTTCATAAATTTTTTCGATGCTCCACACGATACCCCGGTGACGGGCAAGCAGCTCCAAAATGGCGAATTCACGCGGGGTCAGCCGGATCTCTCTTCCTTCAACCTTCACTTCATGCGTCAAGGTATTGATCGTCAGCTCGTCCACCTCGATCTCATGGTCTTTATTGGGCAGCGCTACGTTCAGCCGAGTATACCGGCGAAGCTGGGATTTGATCCGGGCAATCAGCTCCAGCGGGTTAAAGGGCTTCGATACATAATCATCGGCGCCCGTGCTGAGGCCTAGAATTTTGTCCATGTCCTGACTCTTGGCGGAAAGCATGATGATGGGCATGTTTTTTTGCTCGCGGATTTTGAGGCAGGCTTCAATTCCGTCCATCTTCGGCATCATGATGTCGAGGACGACAAGGTCGACTTCTTCCTTCTGCAGGATGCTTAATGCCTCCAATCCGTTCCCGGCCCGCAGAAGCCGGAAGCCTTCGTTTTTCAAGTAAATTTCCAGAAGATCTATGATTTCTTTCTCATCATCGACCAGGAGAATCGTATGCTGAGCCATTGGTTAACGGCCTCCTTCTATCCGAATCAATTCAGGGCGTTACGCCGATCATAACATGTTTCATTGTACCCGTTAATTCTTAACAGTCCTTTGCTTAAAATCTTAAATCATTCTTAATCCATACGGAGGCGAAAGCAGCCGGTGCCCGGTGCCGTTGAACGAAAGTTGACAGCCCTGATTTCATCTTGTTACCATCCTTGTAGAGTTGATTACTCCGGCGCTTTGGGCCGAGGGAAAAGGACGGGCTCGTATGCATTTTATCGATAAAAGAATAAGCGAGCTGGAAAATTATACAGCCTATTCGCCGGCTCCGGATGATCTGGATGCGTTCTGGAAGAGGACGCTGGAGGAAGCGGAGCATAGAGCGCTGAACGACCGGCGTGAACCGTACGACGCCTTATCCGATTATTACCGGACCTATAAGGTCGTCTATGAAGGGTACGATGAAACGCCGATTCACGGGTGGTTTCTGCTGCCGAACTTTGCCGGCGGGGAGCCGCTGCCTTGTATCGTTTATTTTCACGGGTATCACGGCAGTAAGGAGTATCCGGAAAACTACGCCAAATGGCTGCTGATGGGTTATGCCGTACTGGCCGTCGATATTCGGGGGCAGTCCGGGGAGACGGGCAACGCGCTGCCCCAGCACTTTGGAATGACCAAAGGATGGATGACGCAGGGACTGCTCGACCCTAAACAAAGCTATTACCGCGCGATCACTGTGGATGCGCTGAAGGCGCTTGAATGGGCGGCCGGGCAGCCGGAGGTGAATGCCAAGCAAATCATCGTTGTCGGGGGGAGTCAAGGCGGGGGCCTGGCTTTAATCACCGGGGCCTTGAGTGCCGTCCCGGCGAAGATCGTCGCCGATATCCCGAATATGTGCCACATGGATTACGGGATCATGAACTCCACCGGCTCCCTTTCGGAGGCGGCGGCTTTTGTGTCCAGGCATCCGGAACGGCTGGAGCAGGTGCTGCGCACACTCAGCTACTTTGACATGCTTCATCTGTACGACCGGCTGCAGGCGCCTGTGTTCATGTCGGTCGGCTTGAAGGATACGATTTGCTTACCGGAGACGATTTACGCCGTTTATAATCGTATCACCGTGCCTAAGGAGCTGCATGTGCTCCCGTTTAACGGACACCATGTGAGCGGAGATCATTTCCGCAGACGGATGGAGTTTATATGCAAATCATTTTGACGTGACGATATGGCAATGTTAAAAAATCGGATGCAACATCAGAAAGGAAGACAACAGCGATGAAGAAAACCATTCCATTGCAAAAACGGGGCATTCCCGCCAGTCGTTTGGTGCTGGGCTGTATGGGGCTTGGCGGAGGCTGGAACCGCAATCCGGTTACCGTGGAGGATCTGAAGCAGGCGCATGAGGCGGTGGAAACGGCGCTTTCGGCCGGGATCACCATGTTTGACCATGCGGATATTTACGCTAACGGTAAAGCGGAGCAGGTATTCGGTCAGGTGCTTCGGGAACGTCCAGAGCTTCGGGAGCAGATCGTGCTCCAATCCAAATGCGGCATCCGGTTTGATGAAGGACCCGGCCTGCCGGGAAGATATGATTTCTCCGCGGAGCACATCCTTTCCAGCGTGGACCGGATTTTAAGCAGGCTTGGCGTCGAATCGCTCGACATCCTGCTGCTGCACCGGCCGGACCCTTTGATGGAGCCGGAAGAAGTGGCCGCAGCTTTCGACAAGCTGAAACAGGCGGGTAAGGTAAAGGGATTTGGCGTGTCGAACATGAGTCCGTCGCAGATCCGGTTTCTCCAGTCGTGTCTGGAGGCGCCGCTGCTTGTGAACCAATTGGAATTGAACCTGGCGAAGCTGGATTGGCTTGAAGCCGGTGTGCTGGTGAACCAAAAAGAAGGCGCCGGGATCTCGTTTCCTGAAGGAACGCTTGAGTTTTGCCGGATGGAGGATATCCAAATTCAAGCCTGGAGTCCGTTGGCCAAGGGAGTGTTTACCGGAGGGGAGCTGGAGAATCAACCGGAGTCGGTCCGCCGGACTGCGGCTCTTGTCCGGGAGATGGCGGACACGAAGGGAACGGCTCCGGAAGCTATCGTATTGGCATGGCTGCTGCGCCACCCGGCCGGCATCCAGCCTGTACTGGGCACGATCCGGCCTGAGCGTATTCGGGCCAGTGCCGATGCCGTTCATGTGAGCATGACACGTGAAGAGTGGTATTCTCTGTACGTGAGCTCCAGAGGCAGTAAAATGCCGTAATGGGATGTAAGTGAAACGTCCCCGTATTCGCAGCGCCGTCAGGCGAAGCGATACGGGGTCTTTACTGCTTTGCATAAACCTGACATCATTCATGCAGATTAATCCTATTGGGGATTCGCAAACCATGGTTTTCCGGTTTAAGGCTATTTTTGTTATGATGGAGTGAAAGCGAAGTTTCATCGGCCATGCCGGTGATTCCGTTTTATACATGGCATTACATATAGAGAGAAGTTGATTTCATGAAGCTTAGCGTGTTGGATCTTGTCCCCGTTCTTTCGGGAGCCGACTCCGTACATGCTTTGGAGCAGGCGGCGCTGCTCGCACGTACGGCAGAAGAGCTGGGCTACCATCGTTATTGGGTAGCCGAGCACCATGATATGAATGGACTCGCATGCACTGCACCGGAGGTGCTATTAGCTCATATCGGCGCGCGTACTCAGCGGATCCGGCTAGGATCGGGAGCGCTGCTGCTTCCTCATTATAAGCCGATCAAAGTGGCGGAAACCTTTCATATGCTGGCTGCCCTGTATCCCGGACGAGTGGATTTGGGCTTGGGCCGGGCTCCCGGCGGCTCGGCACATGTCAGCATCGCATTGAGCGGTAATTTTTTGGAGAATGTCAGGGTGCTGCCGGAAACGCTGCAGGCTTTGTCGGAATTGTTGGCCGACAATTACCATCTGGAAGGACAGCCGGTAAAGGCACGACCGACTCCTCCTCGCCCACCGGAAGTCTGGATGCTCGGCACGAACCATAAAAGTGCCTCGTATGCCGCTGAATTCGGTACAGGGTACGTTTTCGGACAATTCATGAGCGACCAGGACGGGGTGGAGGTGCTGTCCGCTTACAGGCAGGAATTTCAGGCTTCGCACCTTTCCAAGGAACCCGGGATGATCGTAGCCGTTGGAGTCATTTGCACTGATACCGAAGAAGAGGCCAAAAGTCTGGCTGTCCAAGCGAAATCGTGGTTTGGACAGGATGGCTCTGTAGAAGAAGAGAACCCGTATACCGATCGAAAGCTGCTGGCGGGAACCCCGGAGCAAGTGAAAGGGAAGCTGGAAGAATTAAGCGGGCTATACGGCGCCGATGAGTTTCTCATCGTAACCATGATACCGGATTACTCCAGGCGTCTGAGGTCATATGAATTATTAGGTCTAGCCGTAAACAGGTGAAGAAAGAGCCGGAGGGATTAGCCAGTGGCCAAGTATATCCCTATATTTATAGCGAGAACGCAAGAAAACAGGCGGAATTTTATGCTGAAGCATTGAATGGCCGTATCGCAGAGATCCGGACCTTTGCCGATGCGCCAAAAGAGAATATGAGTCCATGAAAGACAAAGTGATGGGTCTTGCATGCGGCGGGTCACGTTTTTTTAATGTCCGATTCGGCCCGATTCAGCGGGGCAGCGGCCTGGATTTAACTCTGGAATACCCGGCTGTGGTGGAAGCGCGGAGCGCGTTTGACGGTCTTGCGGCAGGCGGAAAGGTCATCATGCCGTTGAGCGGAGATTCTGGGGAACGATGCTCGGCCGTGTGGAGGAGCCGTTTGGCGTTCGCTGGCAAATGACAACCGAGTCATAAATGCGGCAGGAGTTGTAAATGATATCCATTCAGGATACTATAGTCATAATACTACGTTAGCAAAGGAGTATTCCTTATGGCCAAACTATCAGCCCCATTTACCTTAAAGAGCTTGGAATTAAAAAACAGGGTCGTTATGCCGCCGATGTGTCAATACTCTGTCAGCGCAAAAGACGGAGCGCCTAATGATTGGCATTATGTCCACTATGTCTCCAGAGCTGTCGGGGGAGCGAGTCTCATCATTATGGAGATGACGGATGTGGAGCCGGATGGCCGGATTACGGATTTTGATCTCGGATTATGGTCCGACGATCACATTCCCGCGTTCAGAAGAATCATTGACGAAGTACATAAATACAACGCGAAAATCGGGATTCAAATCGCCCATGCCGGACGTAAGGCGGAGGATGCGGAGGTTCCGGTCGGACCTTCCGAAATTCCTGTAAGCTCTGAATTCAAGAAGCCGAGGGCTCTCACCACCGCCGAAGTAAAGGAAATGGTCGTAAAATTCCGGGAAGCCGCCAGACGGGCTATTGAAGCCGGTGTGGACACGATCGAAATCCACGGCGCCCACGGGTATTTGATTCATCAGTTTCATTCGCCGGCCATCAACAACCGCAGCGATGAGTATGGTACCGATCTGGCGAAATTCGGAGTGGAAGTCATCCAGGCAGTGAAGAGCGTCATGCCTGAGCACATGCCTCTCATCATGAGAATCTCTGCGGTGGAATACATCGACGGGGGCTATGATCTGGACCACAGCCTCGAAATCAGCCGGAGGTACAAAGAGGCAGGCGTGGATATGTTTCATATTACGAGCGGCGGAGAAGGGCCTGCAGGCCAAAGAAAGCCTGGAAATTATCCGGGCTATCAAGTTCCGATGGCGCGCGCCTTCAAGCAAACGCTTGGCCTTCCCGTCATCGCGGTCGGTCTTTTGGAAGATCCGAAGCTGGCGGAAGCGACCGTCGCTAATGAAGATGCCGATTTGATCGCGGTAGCCCGCGGCATGCTGCGCGATCCTTATTGGGCGATTCATGCGATTCAAGCCGTATCCGGTAAGCCTGAGCTGCCGGAGCAGTATAAAAGAGCGTATTAAAAATAAGAAAAAGGGCTGCCACTTGGCCAGCCCTTTTTCTATTGCGTTAAAATATACCGGTAAACCTGATCGTAGAAGCCGGAAGCCATATGCCTGCGGCAAGCAGCATCCAACGAAATACCGTTTCGCTTGTCGATCCCGTATCCACGGCCAGAAATTTGGGAAGCAGGCGGATCCTCACTTTTAGCGGCCAAAATAATTGAACTCCCTGTTCATTGAACAAATCGATGAGCGGGTGAGACAAATAGGCGGCGATGAAAACAGCATGATATAATGGCGATAAAGGCAGGGAGAGCGCCATTAATGTCAAAATGAAGAGTATGGAATGCGTCAATGTCCGGTGACGCACGTGGAGAAGCCGCAGCAGTGAAGATACCGGGAAAAGCAGCTTGGCCATCGTCGAGCCCTGTTTGTCGACATCGGCCAGCGGACCGGCCAGACAGCCGAGCAGCAGAGCCCCTGCGGCTTCCCAGGACCAAAATGAAGCGTCATGATAAATCATTACAAGCTCAGCGGCTACCAGTCCGGCTGCGCCGTGTGTTTTTTGAAGCATATCCATCCTCCCGTTTCCAGTATGACATGAAGTGAATTTTGGGAACCAGATAATGTTCGAACGATTGGGCGAAATACAGGCGGTAGGAATTCTACGAGGTCGGGAGGACGTTGCGGATGAGGTCATCCTACACTGCAGGAACACCGAAGGATTGAGATAGGGATCCTATAAAATGATTATCGGTAAAACGGATGTTAGGCAGGTTGAACTCGGTTACAAGCAATGAGCATCGGTATGGAGGCAGCTTATGAGCAAACCATGGTTTCAAGTGAACAGTGCGGTATATTTGTTATTTGTGCGGAACGGAAAAATTTTGATGCTGAGACGGGCCAATACAGGGTATGAGGACGGGAAGCTCTCTCTGGTCGCAGGAAAGCTGGACGGAAACGAGGAAGTCAAGCGTGCGGCGGTACGGGAAGCGGAGGAGGAGAGCGGGCTAAAGCTAAGTTCGGATGACGTGGAGGTAGCCTGCGTCATGCATCGGCTGTCGGATACCGGAGAATGGATTGACTTTTTTCTTAAAGTGAATCGGTGGGAAGGAGAACCCGTAAACAAGGAGCCGGACAAATGCTCCGAGATCGGGTGGTACCCGTTGGAGCAGCTTCCCGATGATACGATTCCGCATGTTCGTCAAGCCATTCGTAATGTACTATCCGGGGTGATTTACGATAGCTACGGATGGGATGAAATTACGGACTAAGAACGGATTTTTAAGTCTACAGGTCTATGGTTTTGTGAAATTTCACACGAAATCCGACATTTGCCTATACTTATTAATTTAGATTAGGTATAATGAAATAACGAAAAAAGTCCTAGAATTTTGAAAGAAATTGCCCAAAAAAAGGAGACCATTAATCTTATGAAGGCAGAGCTCATCAATCCGTTCTTGGAATCGGCTCGCATTGTTATTGAGCAAGTCGCCAATATCCGGCCGTCCACCGGTCAGCTCGGCATCAAAGACGTGAAACTTGTTGAAAACTACATCTGGATTCAAATCGGGATGACCGGGCAGATGGAAGGAGACATCGTTTTCGGGCTTCAGGAGGAAGTGGCGTTGAAAGTCGTTTCCGCAATGATGGGAGGATTTCTCATTACCGAGATGGATGAAATGAGCAAAAGCGCCATATCCGAGCTCGGCAATATGATCAGCGGTAATGCCAGCACCATGCTGTACAACCAAGGGGTTCGTGTAGACATTACGCCGCCGAAGCTGATGCAATCCGCGAATGCGGCGGGCTTTGATGCAAAGAGAGCGCTCACCATTCCACTTATCATGGATGGAATCGGAGAATTGGATATTCAAGTGCTGATTGCTTAATCATGCAGTTGAAATCATAGCCAAATGATGTGTAAGATGATAGCGAAGGCTTGAAACCGGTCCGAATGGCCGTTAAGAGCTTTCGCTTTTTTCTTTTCTTCTAAGGTCCATAACGGCAGGGGGCACACACAATGGATTTTCAAGGAAAAATCGTAGCGATTACCGGCGCTTCCAGCGGTATAGGGGCGATGATGGCGCGGATGCTTGCGGCCCGGGGGGCCGTTCCGATTCTGATGGCGCGTTCGGAGCAGAAGCTGACGGAGATCGCCTCTACTATAAAAGGTCCGCACGGCGTATACTTGCTTGATGTAACCTCCGGGGAACAGGTAGCCAAGACCATGGAGCGGGTGATCGCCGAGCACGGCCGTATCGATATATTGATCAATAATGCCGGATACGGCGTGTTCGAAGCGTTCTTGGATGCGGATTTGTCTGAAATCGAGAGCATGATGGACGTCAACTATATGGGGGTCGTCCGCTGTACCAAGGCGGTGCTGCCGCACATGCTCAAGCAGGGCGGCGGTCACATTGTGAACATTGCCTCCATGGCGGGCAAGATCGGATCGGCCAAATCCAGCGGATATTCAGCCTCGAAGCATGCGGTGCTGGGCTTTACCAACTGCCTGCGACAGGAGCTTGTCGGCACCGGCATTCATCTGACGGCGATCAATCCGGGGCCGATTGACACACCGTTCTTCGACCGGGCCGACCCGACCGGGCATTACGTGAATAATATCAGATGGTTTATGCTGAAGCCCAAGCAGGTGGTCATGAAGGTGCTCACGGCGATCGAGCGCCGAACGCCGGAAGTGAATTTGCCGTTTATGGCTGCTTTCGGAGTGAAGCTGTACCAGCTGTTTCCGCGCTTGTTCGATCGGATCGCATTTAAGCTGTTGAATAAAAAGTAGGCGGAAACCAAGGACGGTATTGATTATGGCAGCAGCGGGCGGACGCTTGTTATTCCTGCTTTTGATTCTCGGCTTTCAGCTTGAGATTGAGGTCGCGCACTTCCTCGAACAGCTTGCGGATGTCGGCTTTCCCCTCGGGATGCAGCTGATTCCAATGACTGGCCAAGGCAGGCATGGTTTTATGTATGTGGTTATATATCGCCCAAACCTTGATTTTCTCCACCGTTTCGGGGGAGACATCGCCGGTGAGCAGCTCGGAGAACTTTTCTAAGAGTCCGTCGAACTCTTCTGTAAAACGTGAATTCATTGAATTTCCACCTTTCCGGTCATAATACATCATAGTTTATCTTGAAGATACCCTAGTGTCAAAAACGGAGTGAACAGTCATGCAAACCAATAGGCAAGGGACTACAGAGAGCGAGGAGGTGAAGCCGGCGGCCCGGGAAAAGATACCGACTGCCGAAGAAGCATGCACGGGCGTCTGGGAGGATGGCATGCTGGTAGAGCGTGAACCGTTGCGAAGCCAGGCCAAAGGGATCAAGCTTTATCTGCTAACCTACATCAGTCAGGGCTTGAAGGTCAAGGGCTATTTGGCTGTTCCCGAAGCTGGGGCTCCTGGACCGGGACTGCTCTACTGCCGCGGTGGAATCCGCAAGGTCGGCATGGTGCGTAAAAGGCGTATCTTCTCTTTGGCGAGGCGGGGGTACGTGGTGTTCGCTCCTTTTTATCGCGGAAATGAAGGCGGGGAAGGCCGGGAGGACTTCGGCGGAGAGGACCGTTTCGACGTCTATCATGCGGTTAAGCTCATGCAGTCTTTACCGGAAATGGTGCCTGGTCCGGTGCCGTTGATCGGCTTCTCCAGAGGAGCGATCATGGCGATGCAGGCGGCTAAGGAATGCCCTGAGGTCGGTCCTGTCGTCGTCTGGGGCGGTGTGAGCGACTTGTTCGATACCTACGAAGAGCGTGTGGATCTAAGACGGATGCTCAAAAGGGTGGTGGGACACCCGAGAAAGCAGGCGGATGCGTATGAACGGCGTTCGCCGGTGTTTTGGATTGAACAGGTGAAGGTGCCTGTGATGATCGTGCATGGAATGAATGACATGCAGGTCAGCGTATCCCACGCGCGCAAGCTCGCCGGGGCATTGGAACGGGCGGGGAAAGACTATGCGATGGAGCTGTACGAAGGCTTGGAGCACCGATTTCCGAAGGAGGACGACGAGCGCGCACTCGATGCCGTCTTCGCCTGGATAAAACGTAAACAGGAAGAGCTGAACCGCTCGAGATTCAGAGAGTAAAGAGGGCAGACACCTGCACAGCCTGTGCAAAAAGTGCAGGTGTTTTTTCATGGCCTCAAGGCTTGGCATGGCTTCTTCTTACGAATCGCCGCTT
Organism: Paenibacillus sp. F024; assembly: GCF_057814255.1. NCBI lineage: Bacteria > Bacillati > Bacillota > Bacilli > Caryophanales > Paenibacillaceae > Paenibacillus > Paenibacillus sp. F024. The sequence goes on along the minus strand of NZ_JBVASZ010000012.1, from coordinate 82,061 downwards.
TGTTGACCTTCGAGCCTTGCGCGAAACGTATCCTTCCATGCGCTAGACAGCTCTTCGACTTGCAGCAGCTCCTCCATGGCCCTGCGGTTCGTTTTTTCCTGATACATAATGCGGTTGGCGTAAGCGATCGTGATTGGATTCGGGAGCCGGCCGATGGGAAGGAGTCCGTTTTCTTTACTCACGAGGCCTTCCTCCAGAACCCTGAAATAATACCCTGTATACCCGGTATTTTGAACCAGCAGGGGCAAATCGGGTCTGTCCAGTTTGACCGAGAGCTTAAAGCACGGCTGACGCGGCTGGCTGACTTGAACGACCGCCTCTCCTAAACGGAAGGTGTCTCCGATACAAATGTACTCCTCGGTTAACCCGCGGACGGTCAAATTTTCTCCGAAGGCTGCAGGCGGCAACGCCCGACCCATCACGGACTCCCAGTAAGCATAATGCTCATGCGGGTATACGCAAACGGCTTTATCCGGTCCCCCATGATGGATAAGGTCCGCTTGACCGTCTCCCTCCCAATGCAGCCGGGTCAAAAAAACAGGTTCTGCGGCAGGAGTTTTGTAGATGCCCGTAAGGAGATCTTTCTTTTGATAGGAAACGATCTTGGGCTGTCCTGTGTTAATGGAAACGATATCGATGCTCATGGGAACCTTCCTTCCTTGTACTTAGGGGTATTATATCCCGCTTGTCCGGCATGATCAATTTCATTTTTACCGGCAGGACGATTCGTAAGAGAAATTGGCGGTACAATTTGGTATACTAAGAAAACGAAAGACGTAGAAGGGATGATGGAATGAATACGGGCTTTGCTTCTTTACATATTGCTCCGGCTTATGTCAAACGGCTGCAGGAGCTGGAAATCACTGAGCCTTCGCAGATTCAGGCGGAGGCGATCCCCATTGCGCTGCAAGGAAAGGATCTTGTCGCCCAGTCGCAAACCGGAACGGGGAAGACACTTGCTTATTCACTGCCGCTGCTGCACAAGGTCGACGAATCGGTGCGGGAAGTGCAGGCACTGGTGCTCGTGCCGACGCGAGAGCTTGGCATGCAGATTGTCAAAACGCTGGAGGACTTAACAAAAGACAGCGAGATTCGCGTACAGCAGCTGATCGGAGGGGCTTCGATCGAGCGCCAGATCGATAAGCTTAAGCTGAAGCCCCAGATCGTAGTCGGGACTCCCGGCCGCGTGTATGAGCTCGTCAAGCTGAAAAAATTGAAGCTTCACGGGATTCGCACGGTCGTTGTTGACGAGGTAGACCAGGTGTTCGAGCTTGGTTCAATGCAGGAGGTCGAAGCGCTGTTTAAAGGCATGCTCCGCGACCGGCAGCTGCTGTTCTTCTCGGCTACGTTTCCGGCACCGCTTCAGAACGTGATCGACCGCTGGATGAATGATCCGGTTTATGTGCGCGTCAATCCGGCACAGCGTACGTCAGAGACGCTCGAGCATCTGTATTTCGTCTGCGAGGAGCGGGATAAGATCGACACGCTGCGCAGGCTCGTCCGGTTATATAACCCGAAGGCCGCCATCGTGTTTATCAACGAGACGGATGATATCGGAGAAGCGGTAGCCAAGCTGCAGTATGTCGGCTTGTCCGTGGAGGGTCTGTACGGAGAAGCGTCCAAGCAGGACCGGGCCAATGTCATGCAGGCGTTTCGGTCGGGCAAATTCCAGCTGCTGCTGGCTACCGATGTTGCTGCACGCGGTCTGGACCTGCCGCAGGTGACGCATGTCATTAATCTGGATCCGCCGGTGGATGCAGACCATTATGTACATCGCGTGGGTCGTACGGGCCGGATGGGGCGCAAGGGATTGGCTTTGTCGATCATTACGCCGCGGGAGCAGTTCATCATAAACAAGTTTGAGAAGACCCTTGGGATTGAAATTGAACACAAAGCGATGTATCAAGGTAAAGTGATCGATCCGAAGCAAGAGAGGGGACCGCGGCGGGTAGTCAAAAGCCCTGCAGAGCGTAAAGGGCCAGGCGGAGAAGCCGCGCCGGCGGAGCGCCGGAATGCTCAAGGCGGCGGAGCGGGTCAGGGCAAGCCTGCGAGGGCCAGTGCGAAAGGGACGCCGGAACAGCAGAAGGCCCCTAAAAGGAAGCCGGAGAGGGAGCGCGACCGAAAAAATAAAGGCGCGCCAAAGTGGCTGAAGGAAAAGCAGCAGGGGAACCCGAAGCCGTAACGAAAGACCGGGGCGGTGATGTTTTCAAGTGAGTGTGTTCATCAAGCGTTTGGCGGCGTTGGCCATTATTTTGGCCATGCTTGCTGCGGGTGCGGCATGGTACGTTCGTCCGGCCGAACCGCTCGATCTGTCTTATGCACCGTTGGATTTGGGGGATAAGCTGACGGCGATGCTGATGGCCCGAAAACTGGAATTGGTTTTGACCGAACATGAGGTGAACGACCTGTTGAAGCAGGCACTCGCCAGGAGAGCTGAGCTGCGCCCGGGCATAACGGTAACGGGAGCTGCATTTGCGCTGAGGGAAGAGCGGCTGTCCGCTGACGTAAACATCCTCGTCGGGCGGCGGCTTGAGGCAGGAACCAAGCTGCGGTTTGAGCTGGGCTGGAAGGAGCCTTATTTGACGGCGCTGCATACCGGCACTCAAATCCGCGGGTTATCTGTTCCGCTTGGGTGGTTTCGGCTCAGCCCGCTGCAAATCCATCTGAACGACTATTTACCGAAGCATGTGAGCATTCGTGAGATAGCTTTTGAGGACTCCACGGTTAAGTTAAGCTTTGCTATCCGATAAAACAAATAAAACAAATAACGGACCCGTCGGGGTCCGTTATTTGTTTAGTGAATCTGCGGCTACTTCCGCTTCTTCACGTATTGTGCATAGACGATCTCGCCCGTATCCAGCTTGGCGATTTCGTCCGGCGTCCAACCGGCGATCTTATTGTTGCCGGACACTCCGGTCAGCTTAATCGCATATTTGCTTGCAAGGTAGCTCTGCAGCGCCGGCATGTCGGATTCATTGACTTCGCGGAGCTTTTTTTTGCCTTGAATTTGTCCCAGAATGACACCGATCGATTCCGCAGCGAGACTGGTATTCGGTTGAATACGCGCGCTGCCGAAAGCGATCGCGGAGGCCCCGACGTTTTTGCCGGCCATAATCACGTTATCGTAATTTTTGAGCAGGAAGCTGCGCAGCGGCATCCCGTATTTGTCCGGCCGGCCCATCTCGATGCCCCACTTATTCGCACTGGTGCCCTGCAGATCAAGCGGATAGCCCCCGATGCTGACGTTATCCCAGAACATTTTGGCCCCCAGCATGTCCGACGGCTTGAGCACATAATCGGTTTCGTAGTGGTTATACTCGCGGATATACAAGTAGTTCGGGAAGCCGTTAAGCTCTGCTTTCTCCCAGCCTACGATGTTTTTGCGGAAATGCTCCAGGATGTGCGGAATTTCCTTTTGGCCCAGCTCCATCGCTTCAGCGACCGACTTGTCATCGGACGGATCGACGGTATAAATCAAGAACGCATTGATGATGACTTCACCGTCCCGCTGATGGACTGCATTCAGTCCGCGAAGGAAGACACGATCGTTGGTCGGCTTATATCGGCTGGTCATCCCCGTAAGTCCGATAGCATAGCTGTGATCGACTTGACCGTAACCGTACTTTTGGTTTCGCTCCTGCGTGGTCAAACTGTTGAAATGCTGTTGGAATTTCGTCCAATCGACGTTCTTGAACTTCATCATCATGCCGGAGCTCATATATTCAATTTGGCTTTGTCCATAGAACTTTTCCAGTCCCGGCAGACGGTTAACCTCAAGCTTGCTCGCCATCGCCGCATAATCGGTATTTTCTACCCAGTAAGAAGCTTCAATCCGTTTATGTTGCCCCTCCTTCGTCGTGTATTGAAGCGCTCCCACCCCATGAGCGCCAAACTGTCCCTGAAGCTGTTCTATGCTGTCGATTCGTATGCCTTGCTCTACAGGAATGCCTTGAATCAGTTTATCGAAATATTGCTCGAATTCATTAAGCTTGCGGATTTTGCCGCTGCGAAAACCGTCGAACAGCTCCTTCGCCCGTCCTTGAACCAGCAGGCGGCGCGCATCATCGCGGGTCTCGTCCAAAAAAAGCATCTCTCCCTGCAGCACTTGACCTCCGAAGGCATCGCGAGTGTCGAGAACCTTCACCTTGAGTCCTTCATCCGCTGCAGCGCGGGCTAAGTAGAGGCCCTCGAGCTCACTGCCGATGACGACGATATCTACCTGTTCTTTGGGAACAGAAGAGTTCGGATCCGGTTTCGAATGGGGTTGAGCCGATGCGTTGGAGGCGTTCCCATTCCCGGTTGACGATGCCGCCATATTCGTATTCGGAGAGCCTGCGTTCTTACCGCCGCCCCCGACCAAAGCATAGACCGACGCTATGACGACAAGAGACAGAACCGCCAGAAGGGCGGTCATTTTTTTTCTTTTCGCATTTCTTCCCAAACCGATTCGCTCCTTTATTGTTGCGGGATTCAAGCTCCTCATCCCCATCGTTTCTGCTGTCAAGTTTATCACTTTTGGAAAAGTTGAGCAAAAGCACCCCCACAAACATTTTTAGGGTGGCGAAATGATTTGGTGAAGCAAGGAACTCTTCGCGAAGGTTCTGAGATCATCCTCATAACGTAATCAATCGGTGACTTGCATGCAGACGCTTTACGAAGCGGCGTCCGGACAAGCGTAATCTAGCGCTGCGGTATGGATGCCGTTCGCCGGTCTCTTGTCCGAACGGTGTGGCTGCTGCCTGTCCAAAAACAAACTTTTAAAGGAGAATGACCGATGAACACGACATTTAAAAAGACTGTTGTTTCCGCATTGACTCTGGCTATGGTACTGGGTGGTTCTACCGCCGCATTCGCCGACGGCAAAGGTAAAGGACGCGATAAGGAGAAGGACGACGATCGCAATTGGAAAAATCAGTATGAGTCCCGCTTTGATTATAAGAACAATGATGAAAAATATGGAAACAACAACGACATCAACGTCAATATCAAATTGAGCTTTGACGACCTGAAAGGAAAAGACGTCGAGTGGGCGGCGCGCTACATAGCAAGCTTGGCATCCAAGCGCGTATTTGAAGGATATGAGGACGGTACGTTCCAGCCGCGGAAAACGATTTCCCGCATCGAAGCGATTACGGCAGCCGTTCGTTTGATGGGCCTTAGAGATCAGGCCGAATCCGATGCGGCGAAGCAGGCGAACCTGAACTTCAAAGACGCCGACAAAATTAAAGAAGACTACCCTTGGGCGACAGGCTATGTATCGGTAGCGCTTCAAAACGATCTGTTCTTGGAAACAGACGATAAGGTCGAGCCGAATAAACCGGCGGATCGTCTATGGGCGACGATGCTGCTTGTCAAAGCTTTGAAGCTTCAAGATGAAGCCAAAGCGAAAATGAATGCGCAGCTGCCTTTCAAGGATGCCAAACAAATTCCTGCAGGAGCAGTGGGTTACGTAGCAGTAGCATTGGAGAAAAATCTCATTGACGGTTATGAGGACAATACGTTCCGTCCGAACAAGCCGGTAACCCGTGCTGAGCTGGCAGCGCTGCTTGACCGTACAGGAACCCAATTGCCTGACCGTACTTCCGTGAGCGGGACAGTAAGCGCATCGGTATCCAATAACTTGCTTCCTATTAAATTAGAAAATAACACAACGGCGAATGTCGAGCTTGACGCCAATGCCTTTATTTTCCGCAATGGCGCCAAAGTAGCGGCAACCGAACTTCGTGCGGGAGATCAAGTTTTGATCCGCACTTATAGCGGAAAAGCCATTTATGTTGAAGTATTGAACCAATCAAATGACCCTGAGCAGAATGCCGACTTCACGGTCACTGGCACATTGAACAGCTACACCTTGAATTCCAAGGGCCAACTTGGCACCATTTCCATTAACCAGTCGGTCAACGGCGGAGTTCAGACGGCGGTATACGGCGTATCCACCGATCTGTATATTTCCGGTGATCTCAGCCTGCTGACTGCAGGCCGCTCGCTTGAGCTGAGAGGCAAAGCCCAAGTCGTAAACACCATCATTATTCGATAGATGACAGACTAAAGAAGAAAAAAGGTTGGAATTGCATCGTAAGTCCTTCATCCGGCGCCCGGCGCCTGGTTGAAGGGCTCTTCTTTTTTTGTCGGAATGAGGCAAGGGTAGACACGATTTTCTTAACGTGTATAATTAGTAGGAAATATGGTGACAAACGTTGGAGGAAGCGCCAAAATGAATGCACAACGCATCAAGCTCGAGGACATTATCGTGGCCAGCCATGTGCTGAAGGATGTCGTTCAGCACACCCCGCTGCAAAAAAATTTCATTTTGTCTGAGAAATACGGCTGTAACGTTTATTTGAAACGGGAGGATCTTCAGGTCGTCCGTTCGTTTAAAATACGCGGTGCCTATAATCTGATCCGCAGTCTTCCCGAGGAAAAGCTGCAAAGAGGCGTGGTGTGCGCGAGCGCCGGCAATCATGCGCAGGGTGTCGCTTATTCCTGCAAGACGCTGCAGATCCCGGGCAAAATTTTTATGCCGGCTACGACGCCGCGGCAGAAGATTTCGCAGGTAAAGCTGTTTGGCGGCCCGTTCGTAGAAATACTGCTGATCGGCGATACGTTTGACGATTCGCTGAGAGAGGCTTTAGCTTATTGCGATCGGGAAGATATGTCGTTTATTCATCCGTTCGATAACCCAAAGGTCGTAGCTGGGCAGGGAACGGTAGGCCTGGAGCTGATGAACGACATGCGGGAGGAGGCCGATTATGTGTTTGCAGGTATTGGCGGCGGCGGTCTGATTGCAGGAATCGGCACGTACATCAAAAGCATCAGCTCCACAACACGGGTGATTGGTGTTGAAGCTGCCGGGGCGCCCTCGATGCGGCAGTCGATTGATGATGGAGAGATTGTAACGCTGGGCGAGATCGACAAGTTCGTAGACGGTACGGCCGTCAAGCGGGTAGGCGAGATCAATTTCGACATCGCCCGTGAGGTAGTAGACGATATTGTTGTCGTTCCGGAAGGCAAGGTATGTACGACGATTCTCGAGCTGTACAACGAGAACGCGATCGTAGCCGAGCCCGCAGGGGCGCTTCCGGTTGCGGCACTGGAGTTCTACCGCGAGCAGATTGCGGGCAAGAACGTGGTGTGCGTCATCAGCGGCGGCAACAACGATATCGACCGGATGCAGGAAATTAAGGAACGGTCGCTTATTTACGAGGGCTTGAAGCATTACTTCATCGTCAATTTCCCTCAGCGAGCCGGGGCCCTGCGGGAATTTCTCGAGTATGTGCTGGGACCTAATGACGATATTACCCGATTTGAGTATACAAAGAAAACGAGCAAGGAGAACGGACCGGCCCTGGTCGGCATCGAGCTGAAGCATAAGGAGGATTACGGTCCTCTGATTGAACGGATGCAGCAAAGAGGCCTCCGTTTCAGTGAAATCAACAAGGATCCGAATTTGTTCAATTTGCTGATCTAATAAAAAAATCCAAGTCCGCTGCTCCTTGATGGAGCAGGGACTTGGATTTTTTTATAGGCTTTCCGATTATTTGGAGTTGAGCTTCTCGATATCCAGCACACCTTGGTAGATCGTTTCGAACAGTTCTTCAATATTCTCTTCCTCGATGCAGGAGAACGCTACACGAAGGTCTGTTTCGCCAAGTGCGATCGTGCCGATGCCGTATTGCTCCAGGAGATGGACGCGCAGGGTTTCGGCGTCAACGGTCTTCAGCTTCAGGCACATGAAATAGCCGGAATTAAACGGGTAGTATTCCCAGGCGCCGTCGAATTTACCGCTGTCGAGCAGCGCTTTGGTACGGTTGGCGCGGCCCTTCATGATTTCAAATTTCTCCTGCTTCTGCGCTTTGAAATCCGGAGATTGCAGTGCGTGCAGCACGAACGTTTGGGACGGATGCGGGCCGCTGGAGATCGTCGCGCGGATGATGCCCATCGTTTTCTGCTCAAGCGCAGCTAATGTGGCGTCGCTTTGGCCGGCATAGGTGATAAAGCCGACACGGAAGCCCCACACATATTCTTCCTTGGTGGCGCCGTCAATTTTGACAGACAGGACGCGCGGGTGCAGGTCGGCCAGATCTCCAGCCAGCGATTGCTGCAAGGAATCCTCGAAGAAGAGTCCGAAGTAGGCGTCGTCGGTCACGGCAACCACATTGATACCGGCTTCCGCGGCATCTTTGATGGCCGCCACGATCGTGCGTCCTTCTTCCGGTCCCGGCGTGTAGCCCGTGGGATTATTCGGGAAGTTCAACAAGACGATCGCTTTGCCTTTATCCTTCTGCGCCAGCAGGGCGTCGCGGAGTCCGTCCGCGTTAAATTTGCGTTCGCTGTTGTACAGCGGATAGTATACGAGCTCGGCACCGCGGCGAATGCCGAAGGTCAATTCATAGTTCTCCCAATTTTTGTCAGGGATGACAACGGCATCTCCCGGTCCGGCGAACAAGTCGGCTACGATGCTCAGCCCGTGCGTCAGCGCATTGGTTGCGATCGGGTTGCCGAGACCTTTGCCTTGAAGGGAGGGGTTTTCTTCCAGCATTTTGCTGCGCCAAGCGGCACGCAGCTCCGGTTTGCCGGCCGGCGGGGCATATTCATAAATGTCCTTGGGATTATAGGCGGACAAGGTATCCTGAATCACTTTGAGATGCATCGGTTGGCCTTTTTCGAGCGCCGTACCGATGGTAGCGTTGAATTTCTTGGCTTTGGCCTTCGCTTCTGCGGATTGGCTGAGAATGCCTACCTTAGGGAAATAGATTTGCTTGCCAAGATCGGAAAGCATGTCGAATACGTGTCGGTTTTCTTCCGCGATCGTTTCATTCAATTGGCGTGCAAGTGGATTCATTATGATTCTTCCTTCCATGTCTTCTTTTGGCATTAGTTCATATTATATCACTTTACCGCGGGAGCGTCACGGTGCTTTTTTACAAAATACGGGTGTCGGAAGAAACCATTTGGGCTGTTTTCAACGAAAGAATCTTGGTTTTGCCCGGAAAGCTGTGTTACGATGGGGGAAAGTATATTCGCACGAGCGGAGGAATCCGATGTCAGCCATCAAACGTTACGAAAGCATAATGGAGCTGCTGATAGCCCAACAAGAAGTGACCGTTGTCGAGCTTGCCGCCCGGCTTGGGGTAACGGGTAAAACGATTCGTCAGGATCTGGAGAAGCTGGAGGCCAAGGGACTGCTTCTGCGAACCCATGGCGGGGCGATCCTCGCAAATGAGGGATATTCCGGGTTGTTCCCCGACAAGATGCCGAACGGCAAACAGACGAATGAAAAATACGAGGCGGCCATGCGCGCGCTATCCTTCATTGAACCCAACGATATTATCGCACTGGACAGCGGCAGCACGACGCTGCAGATGGCCCGAATGCTTGACAATGAGCCGCTCACGGTCATCACAAACGATCTTTATATCATCAGCGAGTTAATCAAGAAGGATCAAATCCGGCTTGTCGTTCCAGGGGGCTTCCGCAGCCGGAATCTGTTGGTCAGCGAGGATCCGGGACGGTTTTTGGAGAAGCTGAACGTGCAGAAGGCCTTTCTCTCGACTACCGGGATTCACCAGGAGTACGGCTTTACCATCTTTACGCATATGCATATGGAGCAAAAGCAGGCGTTGATCCGTTCAGCCAAGCAGGTGTTTTGCGTCGCCGACAACAGCAAGTTCGATAAAGGTGCGCTCATCACGTTCGCCAAGCTTTCGGACATTCCAGTCATTATTACGGACAGCGGTTTGCCTGAAGAAACAGCGCAAAAATATACGTCGGCAGGCGTTCGTATCGAACAGGGAGATTCAAGGCATTCGAGAATACAATAAATTCATGTTCATTTATGTTCATTTTGGTTTATTAATTATTTATATATACTAAAATGAACGTTCGTATTATAATGGCAAGTGAATACGTTATCGGGAGGAATTCATATCATGATGGAAAACCGTTATGCGGCCAATCCGACAGATGCGAAATTATACGATACGGAACGCTTGCGCAAACAATTTTTGATGGAGGGATTATTTGTTCCCGGTCAGCTGAACATGGTATACAGTCACGTAGACCGCTTTATTACAGGGGGCGTAATCCCGGTAGAAGAGCCGGTGAAGCTGAAAGCCGGCAAGCACGATATCGGTGGGGATTATTTTCTCGAGCGCCGCGAGATCGGGATCATCAATATCGGCGCCCGGGGAAGCGTAACGGTAGACGGAACCGAGTACGGGCTGGACAATAAGGATGGCTTGTATGTCGGTCTCGGAAACAAGGAGGTATGGTTCAGAAGCGAGGACGCATTGAACCCGGCACGCTTTTATCTCAGCTCTACGCCTGCGCACAAAAATTATCCGACGGAAAAAGTGGCGGTCAGCCAAGCGGAACCGGCACATCTGGGCTCTCTCGCCAACTCCAATGAGCGCACGATCTATAAATATATCCACCTTAACGGCGTAAAGAGCTGCCAGCTCGTAATGGGTATGACGCTGCTGAAGCCGGGGAACATGTGGAATACGATGCCGAGCCACACGCATAACCGCCGTTCGGAAACGTATCTCTACTTCGATATGCCCGAAGATGGCGTAGTGTTCCATATGATGGGAGAATCCAACGAAACCCGCCATCTGATTGTCCGCAATGAGCAGGCGATTATCAGCCCCAGCTGGTCGATCCACAGCGGCGTCGGTACAAGCAATTATACGTTCATCTGGGCCATGGCCGGAGAAAATCAGGAATTTACCGACATGGATATGATCGCAATGCAGGACTTGAGATAAGCTGTAAGAAAGCAAAAAACACAAGCCCCCGCACTTTGGCGAACGGGACTTGTGTTTTTTTGTATTTTTCCGAGGCTAAAAAATACTCCAATCAAACTGCTCCGACAGCGTCTGCAGCAGGTGAACCCCTGCAGTGCTGTTGCCTTTGTCATTAAGCGCCGGACCGATCACGCCGATACCATAACGGCCGGGTACCAGCGCCATAATGCCGCCGGCTACGCCGCTCTTGGCCGGGATGCCGACACGGATGGCGAACTCCCCGGAGGCGTTGTACATGCCGCAGGAAAACATGAAGGTTTTGGCGATCTGCACGTAACGCCTCGGGATCAGCCGGCGTCCGGTCAGCGGGTCCGTGCCGTTCATGGCCAGCACCAGGGCCATTCGCGCCACGTGACGGCAGGTGACCTCAATCGAGCAGTGCTTAAAGTAAACGTCGAGGATGTCCTCTACGTCATCGGCTTCGCTAAGCACTTCGTTATCCTTCAGGAAATAGGCCAGCGACCGGTTGCGGTGGGCGGTAGACGACTCCGACCGATAGACGGCTTCGTTGTAAGTGAGCGAAGCGTCGTCGGCCAGCTCCCGGAAAAATGCGAGGATGCGTTCCGTTTTTTCCGCCGGTGTCGCTCCGTGAATCAAAGAGGAGACGGCAATGGCCCCGGCATTGATCAAGGGATTGAACGGTTTGCCCGGCTCCACCAGCTCCAGCTTGAGCATGGAGTTGAAGTCGTCGCCCGTCGGCTCCATGCCTACCCGCTGGAATACGCCTTCCTCGCCCCGATCCATTAAGGCAAGGAGCAGCGTAAACACTTTAGAAATACTCTGCAGGGTAAAGCGCAAGCCGCAGTCGCCTGCGGTCACTTCCCGTCCGCTGCCGTCCATTACGGTAATCCCGAGCGCATCGGCCGGGGCGAGAGCCAGCTCGGGTATATAGGAAGCCGGCTGGCCCTGGGACGTTACGCTCCGGCTCGATTCCAACCATTCAGGGAGCCTCTGTGCAAGTAAGTTCAATTCGGATTCGTTAGTCAAACAGATAACCTCCTTTTATATTAGAATAGCTTTTTTGCACATGAAAGAAAAGCTTCCATGGGGGAATCGGCAGCAACGGGTTATGAATCAGGGAAGTCGGAGGGGATGATCGCGTATTCCTCGCCGTCCTGCCCCAGCTTTGGTGGAGCCGTTCACCTTTGCTCAGTCGCTGTTTGAGCCGCATCCGGTCAAACTGCTCGAGCAAAAGGCGCTTGCCGCCTTTATGGGGAGCGGAACGGCACCTGCGCCGAATGAAACGGATATGTAGCCGGAAATTCGGTTTATTCATGCGGCTGCTCAGATCGGACTAACCCGCTGGTTTGAATGGACGGACAGCGATGCCGGGCTTCATATATTCGGCTGGTGGAGAGGGAACGAAGAAGATTACCAAACCTTTCGCAGACACTGTACGGAGGTCGGGGTCCGGTGGTCGGAGACGCATGTCCTTCAACGGGATGGCCTGAGATACGGCGCATACTTTTACTTTTCGCATTTGTCCGAGCGGGAGATGGCGCTTGGCGTAGAGAGGATGAAAGGGGTAGCTGATGGGGAATTTGATGGGAATTTACCATGAGGGAAAAACGGATTTTTTTAAGATTAAACATGGTGAACCTTATCATAAGTAACGACAACGCATTTGAAGATATTTTTATATGAAGCATATGTTCTCTTTAAGATATCCTACTAATTTGCTATCTTATTATCGGATCATTATCTATATTGGGTGGGGGGGAATATTATGGGTAATGTATTTACATTATGTATTGTTAGAGACAATGATAAGATTCTTGTTCAAAAGAGGCATAAAAGCCCTTTTAAGGGGTATTGGAATGCACCTGGTGGAAAGGTTGAATTGCTAGAGTCTCCAAAAGAGGCCTGTATTCGTGAAGTTATGGAAGAAACGGGAATATATTTGAATGATATAAAATTCCGCGGTGTAATGACTGTATCTAATGTTTTAAAGAAAGAAGGTACAGAAGTATTAATGTTGTTTGAATCAAATGATTTTCACGGTCAGCTTATCTCATCTGAAGAGGGAGAGGTTGATTGGGTGGAAATGGAAAAAATTTATACTAGTAGTTATGTTCCAGAGAGTATGACATATCTACTTCCCTATATACTTGATTGTGAGGGCATTATTACAGGGAAATTAGTATACAATAAAAATACACTGGAAGTATGCGATATTTCTTTACAAAGTTAAGGAGAGCCTGAGAGCACTCCTTAACTTTTTTTGTAATAAATTGGAGGAGTTTGGATAACGATGTCTAATATTAATGTATCTGTGAAAATTAATATCGGAGGGATATAAAGTGGGAAGTTCTGGAACAGGATCTTTTGGTGACCTACATACTCCAAGTAACAGCGAATTATGCGTAAAAGCTATTAAAGAGGCTTTACTAGAAGAGGTAGCACGGTCAGAATATTATAAGGCTCAAAATAAGGTGCCCTTAAAAGATCATGAAGTAGAAGTAAGCGATGCTACAGTTAATGGCAGAATTGTAGTGGTTAGTTCCATTAATATGGATATCATCGGCTTCATGCCTAGTAGGTACAGTTATCTTTTAGGCTGTATGAAAAAGGGTCATAGGTACACCGGTAAAGTTGTTTTTAGTGCAAATTTACCTATTCCTAAGGTAATGGTAAACTTAGATGCAAACTAGTTTGAAGTTTTTGTTAATAGGAGAGGTCTACACAGATGTTCATTTACAAGCACAAGTAGATGATAAAAATATGTTGAGGCTTGGTGGGGTTTTTCATACTGCGAGAGCGCTTCACGCTCTTAAAGTAGAGTATTCTTTAGCATATATCTCACCTAGTTATTTATTAAAGAGTATCTCTCACTGGGCAGAACAACTAGGTGCAAAATCATGTCATCAAATAGGTGAAATTCTGGAGTGTCCTAATGTAATATTTATTGCTGATTCCGTAGAAGCAGGAAACCAAGGCTATAATGATATATTAAAGGATCAACACGATACTGAATTATGGTTGGATGAATTAAAAAAGGTTCTTCAAACAAAATCCCCAACAGATATAATCCTATATCCAGGAAAGTACCCAGTGGATAGAGTTCTTCAAATCATTAAGGAACTTTCGTGCAGAGTACACATAGATTGCCAGTATGGTAAAGAGCAGATAGTTGGAGTATTGAACATGGGGATTGAACTCGAAACGTTTATTATTTCTACGTCTTCTGAGTATTTCAAGGATATATGTCTAGGTAAGAGTTCAAACCTAGCTGACGTCGTAAATTCAGGTAAAGTTAACTCTGTTCTGTTAAAGGAGAATAGAGGCGGATCACGTTACTATAGGAGTAATGATGGATGGATTGATGCACCTGCATTTCCGGTTGAAACGGCTCACTCTGTGGGTGTAGGAGACTGTTTTAATGCAATATTTCTTGCTAATTATTATCAGGAAATACAGACAGAGATTTCATTAAGACTTGCATCGTATTCTTCGGCTTGGTATGCAAGTACTTGGAAACACGAATTGTTTTGTGATTTGATGGAAAGTCTTCCTAGTTATGATGAGATATTAGAGTTAAAGGGTACGGAACTGCACTGGGAAGAGAGGAGTGAGCAACATATTTATATTGCTGCACCAGACTTTCCAGATGTTAATGTTACTTGGATTGAAAAGTTATATGCTGCTCTTCAGTATCATAATTTTTCACCTCATCGGCCCGTGGTGGAGAATGGGATAATTAGAGGAGATGAACCCGATTTTCAACAGCTAGAAGCCTATAATAAAGATTTAATTCTTCTTGATAAATGTTCTGTTCTGGTAGCTGTTTTATTAAATGATGATCCAGGTACTTATGTTGAAATAGGTTGGATGGCAGCCAAGGGTAAGCCTACTATACTTTTTGATCCAAACAAGTCAGCAAGAAACCTCTTTTTAAGAAAGACTGTCAGCAAAATTTGCCATACCCTAGGAGAAGTTATAGACACTGTTTATGAATATGCTTCTAGAACAAAGGTTGGTGGGAAAAATGAGTAGATTCGACGCGCTCCTTATGGCATCAGGTGGCATGGATTCTACTGTTATGGCGTATTGGTTACAGCAGCAAGGGAAACGAGTACTTCCATTGTTTATTGACTACGGTCAACATTTTAAACAGGAAGAATATAATACCCTGCTTAGAGTTATTCCTAAGGATTATAAAGAAGCAATCAAAGTTGTACGAATTGGAGATATATATCGTACTTCTCCTTCACGCATGATCAATGAGCCAAACTTATGGGAGGATGAAGTCGTAGCTGATGATTTATATTTGCCCTATAGAAATTTATTGTTTTTATCAGTTGCCGCTTCTGTAGCACAATCTGAAAATATAACCGAAGTATATTCAGCGTTCATAAATTCAAATCATGCTAAAGAAATAGATTGCTCCAAGGACTTTTTTGATAAGTTGGGTACAATGTTAGAGGATTACGGAACAGTTAAGATATGTATGCCTTTTCGAGACAATTCAAAAACAGAAGTCGCGGAACTTGGAATCAAGCTAGGGGTACCTATTGCAATGACGTACTCATGTCAAGCCAATAGTAGAGTTCACTGTGGCGTATGTCCTAACTGTGTAGATAGATTAACTGCGCTCAATAATTTATAGTTATAATGTCCTAAATGGGGCTGTCCCAAAAGTAGTTTTTAATTATGCAGGGACGGCCTTGTTCTGAGAGTTTAAGCAAAAAAAGCGCGAGTTTGGGGGTTACATGGCCCCCACGACTCGCGCTTTTTGGTTTATCATTGCCCATTTGAGTAGATTATGGGCAAGCGAAAGCCACCCGACCTCCAGGCTCACTTTGGGCAAGCCGTGAAGCAGGAACCGCCGGAAGCTCCGGTTGTTTTTCATTTGTCCAAACACACTCTCCGGTTCAATCATACGACGAACGGAAAGCTTATATCCTTCTTCACTTTGAAGTAGTTCTCGTGCTGCTTCCTCTAAAGCCCCGAATTTACCTTTGAGTCTTTTCTCTTAATCTACTACAATGTGAATTAACCGAAGTGGAGGGATGAAAAGATGCAGCGGAAAGTTACAGCATAGAATTTAAACAGCAGCTCATCCAGGAAGCGCTTGAAGCTGGGAATGCCAGTCAGGTCGCAAGAAGACACGGAATTGACGGTAAGATGTTATCCCGATGGATTCGTCAATCTCAGCAAGCAGGTTGGAAAAATGCGGCTCCTGACGCGAGAAAGGCAGCGCCCTATGCGCCATAACCCAAAGAATTTCAAGTGTTGGAACACGAGAACGACAAACTGAAGAAACTGCTTGGCGAAAAAGATCTGGAAATATCGATTCTGCGTGACCTCGTAAAAAAGGTGAACTCCACATATCGGACAAAATAGAAATCGCCGACATATGGATTGCGCGGGGGTATAAGACTGCAATGGTGCTGCGAATGGTTGGCGTCAGTGAAGCAACGTACTATTACCGAAAGAAGCATTTCAAGCAAGAACGAGTATTTAGGGGTGGACGCCCAATTCCTGGGTATTCCTTCAATCAACAAAAACGTCCCATCAGTGACGATCAGATCAAAGAATGGTTGATGGAGCTCATCGCCGGGGAAGAGTCAGCCTATGGTTACCGAAAATTAACCGTATGTCTCAGGCGATAGCATGGGCTGATCATTAACAAGAAAAAGGTATATCGACTTTGCCGTGAACTAGACATCCTTCAGCCTCAGCGGCGAAAACGGGTGCAGTATCCCAGAAGACTGACGAATAACCGGGAAATCCGGGGTTCTAATCAGCTTTGGGAAATGGATGTAAAGTACGGTTATATCGCAGCAGAAGAGCGGTTCTTTTCCCTGCTGAGCCTCATTGATGCGTATGATCGGTCGATCATCGATTACCATATGGGTCTTCTTGCGAAGGCAAGCATGCCGCGCAGATCGTACAACGTGCTCTTTGGAAACGCTACCGGTGATTCGTACCGATAATGGTCCGTAGTTCATCAGCCATGTTTTTGAAGAGACCTGTCTGCAGCTTCAGATAGAGCATGAGCGAATACCGCCGAAAACACCGAACAAAAATGCACATATTGAAGCGTTTCATGCCATTTTGGAGAAGGATTGTCTATCCAGACATGAATTTGAGAGTTACCAGGTTGCTTACCAGATTGTATCAGACTATATCCTATTTTATAACCAGCGTCGGCAATCACTGTACCCGGCAACTGACCGAGCACTGTCTTTACTTTCTCTAAAAGCGGCTTCAAGCAGCGTGTGTCGGTCGGGCACTGATGCAAGCTGTATCCGACGATGAAATGGTTTTCCTGTTCCGATCTGCACATTGTAGCCGGGCTTGAGTTGTCCGTTTTGCATATGATCTTCTTTCATCCGCATGAAGGTCGCATCCGGAACGGTCTTGCTGTAACTGTTCCGCCCGCCTAGCACCTCTTGGTGATGCTCATATGTTTGCAAACGCGGCAGAAGATCTTTACGCACCAAGCGAACCGCCTTTTTCAGCGATCTGTCCTTTGGTTTGGCTTTCAGCTTTTCTTCGAGTTGCCGCTCCGCTTCCTCGATGCCGGCAAAGAGCGTTTTTACTTTTTCTTGCAATCGTGCTTTATGCTTTACCACCGCTTTGCCCCAAACAAACGTGTACTTATTGGCGTTCGCTTCGATTTTGGTACCGTCCACAAAGTCATGCTTGAGCTTCACGTACCCGGCCTCCACAAGGAAACCAACTACCGCAGTAAAGATGCTTTCCAACACGTCTTTCATCCGCTCGGAACGGAAACGATTAATGGTGCGGAAATCTGGCCGTTGCCGGGCGGCGAGCCGCATGAACGGGATGTGTTCACGGACTGCTTTTGCGATTTGACGGGAGGAGTAAATCCGTTGAGCGTAGGCATAGATGATGATTTTCGTGAGCATCTTCGGGTGGTAACTGTCTCGGCCTCCACCTGGATAAGCAGCCGCAAAAATGTTGTTGTCCAACCGATTAACCGTAACATTTACAACGCGGACAAGATGTCCCGCTGGAATATCCTCCTCTAAATCCATTGGCAGATAGAGTTGATCCATGTTATATTGAATGTACAAAAGAAGCCCTCCTTTGAATGGTTGCTCGTCACTTCCATTTTACCAAGGATTGGCTTCTTTTTGATTTACAAATATGAAAACAAGGGCCATCCCCGTTACCTTCGGTGATTTTTGGGACGGCCTCCACTACTCTAGTCTATTGTTTTGTAAATTATTTTTTTAATTTATACCTAAATTTAAAGCGATTTGCTTTTGGGTCTTCTGGTATAATGCGTCCAGCTTTACGTAGTTTTTGCAAGGATTTTTTAACCTTATTTTCTGAATCCTCGCCAGTTATTTGCCGGGCAATTTTATTTGTGATCCATTCGTTTGTTTTTAAATAATCAATGATTTGATCTTCATATGAAGCCAATTTTCTATGGTGTAAAGTAACAATAACATTATTATCAATCTCATCAATTTCAGGTGATACCAATCCAGCTTTTCGCATTGCATTATAAGCAGTATTCAGTCCTTCACCTAAATCGTGATTCATGGGATCAGGGAGCTTATTAATAATACGAACTAGATTCGGGTTCCGAGCGAAGTGAGCATTCAAGATATTTTCTTTAGTTACATTACCAGGAAGACGTCCAGGTGACTTAATTTCAATTCTGTTATCAAAGATTGTAACATGAATGTCGTCTGCAATGCTGTAATCACGATGAAGAAATGCATTCACGAGAATTTCGTGTACTGCCTCTACTGGATAGGATACATCTAATTTTATCCCATCCATATTGGTGGATTCCTCATCTATTATTTTAAAAATTGATTCTTCAGCGGAGCGAGCTAACTTTTCAAGTGGACCTGATAAAACAATATTTCTAGCTAGTTGTTCACGCTTATATTCACTCGATAATGTTTTCATCCGGACAATTTTAACGCTTGCTTTAGATTGTAGGACTTCTTGAGGTTCTTCATCAAAAAGAAGCACACATGCTACAGTAGGCTTAACTTTTTCTTCCTTCTCAATAGTAAGTCTATTTCTTCTGAGAAATCGAATGGGTTCTTGATTACTACCAATTCTCTCGAGGTAATTATTTAAAAAGGGCGCATAAAGAATATCGTCGAGCTCTGAAGTCTCAACCCGCTGTTCTTCAAATTTGTAAAAACCTTTAGAATAGCCGAGTTGTGTCACCTGGTCACCTTTTATTTTAATGGAAGATGCGTTTATTCTTTGATAGCAATCGCTAGATGCAGTATAGTGCACTTTTTCACTTTTGGGAATAATGAGATGTAAGATATAGTTGTCTTTGTATTTTAGAAGTTCAATTTCTACTCCTTCTACAGTTGGATTCGTTTCCATGATCAGATGTTTAATAATATCATTTGCTTGTTCAGGTTCATTGAAGCCTTTAAGCCGATCCTTTACTTCACTATCTTCAATTCCAATATAGAGGTCACCACCATCAGCATTTGCAAATGCAACAAAAGTATTTTGCAACTTATTAGGTGAAATATACTTGCTTTTGAAATCAAGTCTATGGTTTTCCTTTTTAGCTAAAAGCTGTTTAATTTCATTTAGAGTAATTTCACGTTCCTCTATCATTAAAAAACACCTCGATAGAATATAGATAGTTTTTTATGGGTATTCGTCACAAATTATGGGAATCCTCTTTTAACCGACAAATTTTTGCCGTTACAGACAAGGCGGGAAACCGTATCAGCAGTAAGGGAGACTGTAATCAGCACTTCAAGAAACTTGAAAAGAGTAAAGCAAAGGACCAAAATATAGATATGTGATGTTGTCAGCTTGAGAAGAAGCTGGCGAGAACAGAATATTTAAGTGGGGGGAACGATGTGTGGAGATAGGTGTGAGCACGTTTGTAGAGACAACGCCGGACGTTGAAACCGGTGAGGTGATGAGTCATGCCCAGCGATTGCGTGAAGTTGTCGAGGAAATTGTACTTGCAGATCAAGTGGGGTTGGATGTATTTGGCGTGGGTGAGCATCACCGTAAAGATTATGCGGCGTCTTCTCCTGCAGTCGTGCTGGCTGCGGCTGCGTCACAGACCAAACGGATACGGCTGACAAGTGCGGTAACGGTGCTTTCTTCTGCCGATCCGGTACGCATATTTCAGGATTTTGCTACGCTCGACGGAATCTCGAACGGACGTGCAGAGATTATGGCGGGCCGGGGTTCTTTTATCGAATCCTTTCCGTTGTTTGGATATGATTTAAATGATTACGACGAGCTGTTCGATGAGAAGCTGGATTTATTGTTAAAACTACGAGAATCTGAAAAAGTAACCTGGAAAGGCCGGCATCGGCCGGCGATTCATCAGCTTGGCGTGTATCCGCGTCCGGTTCAGAATCCATTACCGGTATGGATCGGCAGCGGAGGCACTTCGGAATCTGTTATCCGGGCAGGCCTGCTTGGACTGCCGCTTGTTCTGGCGATTATTGGAGGCAGTCCTATTCACTTTGCGCCGCTTGTGCAGCTTTATAAGAAAGCTGCGGCACACGCAGGTCATGATGTAATGCGGTTGCCGGTCGCGTCGCACTCGCACGGTTTCATTGCGGGCGATACACAGGCTGCGGCTGACAAATTTTTTCCTTCTACCCAGGCAAGCATGAATGTGATTGGACGGGAGCGGGGCTGGGGACAGTACAACCGTTCAACCTTCGATGCCGCACGAAGCTTTGAAGGAGCGCTTTACGTAGGAGATCCGGAGACCGTTGCCCGGAAAATCATTCACCTTCGTAAGCACGTAGGGATCACACGCTTCCTGCTGCACGTACCGGTTGGCACGATGCCTCATGAGGATGTGATGAGGGCTATTGAGCTGCTGGGGACAGAGGTAGCTCCGCGGGTTCGGGAAGAAATATCTAAATGGGAAGCCGAAAACGAAGAGAAGCAGTAACTCTGGCGCTTCTTTCAAATGAAGAAAGCGTTCCGGCAAAGAGCATCCTCTTTTTGCAGGAAACCATTGAGATACTCTAGAATAAGCCTAGCGAATGTTGGTTGGTACTTATTGAAAAGCTAAATCGTAATACAGATCATACGCCGAAAGATCTTGTGCATAATAGCGGGTTTGTTATTGCTGCAGCGTGCCAGTGAATCAGGCAGCTTGACTTGAGGTTTCCCCTCCGGTGTGTTCTCCCCCAATCGGGGGATTTTTTTATAGATAAAATAAGTCTATAGTATTATGAGATAACATGAGTTTCGGTGACGAAAGATGGTCACGCTGGAGAAAATGAATGTCACTTGAATTCCCGGCAACAGAAGCAGTACTGGGATCACCGTTGGGTAACAACCGCCATATTTCAGAGAAGGAATTTCAATCTAAATACTGGATTGGGGATAATATGATGAAGACATCGATCGATGTAACCAAAATTCTCTCCCAGCTGATAGCAAACGGCAGCATTAAACCATCGGCAATCGATCAATTTTTGGATCGGTTGGACCAAAGCCAAAAGTCTATCACAGCAAAAGTTGGGGAGCAAACCCAAGAAAAAGGGATCTTATAAAGCAAACATTTAAAGCGAACATCGTTAAGCGGTTGACATCGATTTGACCACTAGCCAGGTAAACAACAAAAAAATGATCGAATCACATAATTCATGATAATGGAATAAGTAATTGTCGAATCTTACATTAAATAGGTGATTGGAACGATTATGGCCATTATAAAAGATTTTTTGCTGCAGCTAGCGCTTGTAGCAACTCTTATGTTTACCTTTCAAATCTTTTTTGAGGAGAGATCTGAGAGAAATCATAAAGAACAAATCATCCTATCCGTATTATTGGGGCTATCCATCCTATTGTGTATGTCCTTTCCCGCTTACATTACCCCCGATATCCGTATTGATATTCGAATCGTCCCGTTGCTGCTGGGGACGTTATATGGCGGTTGGAAAATAGGTTTATTCCTATCTGCGCTGATCATCCTGTACCGACTTTATTTTGGGGTCGATTTGGGTTTTTATACTACTACGCTTACTCTTTTGTTTAGTATGCCGGCTATCTTATTTTTTCAAAAGCTCTTCATTCAAGCAGATAAGAAAAAGAAAATACAAATTGCGCTTATGCTTTCTATCTTCTATTGGCTTGTTGGGCTTACAACAGTGTTTTTGATAAGAGAGTTTTCATTCAAGGTTTTTCAGGTACAGTTAATTCATATTATAACTACTGTCATTGTTGTGTTGTTCTTCACTTCTTTAAACGAAAGGATAAAGGAAATAATCAGAAAGAATCAGCAGCTGCAATCCGACGCCAGGGATGCGGAAATTGGCTTTTTGCGTTCCCAGATCAACCCTCATTTCCTGTACAACGCCCTGAATTCTATTGCGGCATTGTGCATCGACGACCCTCAGAAGGCGGAGGAATTGACGCTCGATCTTTCGCGGTATTTGCGAAGCGGCTTTGACTTTAAACAACTGGATTCATTAACTACCATAGAAGATGAATTGGAGCTGGTAAAAGCGTATATCAACATCGAAAAGGCGCGTTTTGGCGCCAGATTGTGTGTGGAGTACGATGTGAATGCAGATCCGGATATCCGGATCCCCCCGCTGATTCTGCAGCCATTGGTAGAAAATGCTGTAAGACACGGCCTGATGTCCAATTTACGGGGGGGAACCGTAAAAATATCCGTGAAAAAGGAAGAGGACGCCGTGGTCAGCTTTGCCGTAGAGGACGATGGATGCGGTATGAGCGAATTAAAACGGGAGGAAATAATGAAGCCGGATGTAAAAAAGAAAGGCATAGGGCTGTGGAACATCAGTCAGCGCATCCAGCTTCTTTACGCAAAAACTATTCATATTGAAAGCGCAGAAGGAATAGGTACCAAGGTTTTCTTCGATATTCCTGTACTACCCCTCAAGCGGAATGGAGGTTGACATTCAAGGTGTGGATTCCCCAAGGAATTAATGATCCTTGTATATGATGCTTTACGGCAGAGATGCCGTTTTTTTATTTGGTTTTGTCGGTTGACTCTGCGATTTTTAGAAACCTCTGATTAACTCCTTTCCTAATCGGGTAACAAATTTGGGTACACTTTGTACAATTATCCGATGGGAGGGGCTTTATTGATGGGCAAAGATCGCACAATGAACGAGAACAGCAAAAATGAGCAGCTGGAGCAGTTTCGCGTCACGGATGAAGGTGAAAAATTAACGACGAATCAAGGCGTGAAGGTTTCCGAGGATGAGTTCTCTCTAAAAGCGGGCGAACGGGGCCCTACGTTGATGGAGGATTTTCATTTTCGGGAAAAAATGACGCATTTCGATCATGAACGAATTCCGGAACGGGCTGTACATGCGAGAGGCTTTGCCGCCCACGGGGAATTTCAAGTATATAAATCGATGAAAGAGTTTACCAAGGCGGGATTCTTGCAGGATCCGTCCGTAAAAACGCCTGTTTTCGTGCGGTTCTCCACCGTAGCGGGCTCGCGCGGATCAGCGGATTCCGTACGGGATGCGCGCGGTTTTGCCACGAAGTTCTATACGCAAGAAGGCAACTACGATTTGGTGGGCAACAATATACCGGTGTTTTTCATTCAGGATGCGATCAAGTTTCCCGATTTGGTGCATTCGTTCAAGCCTGAGCCTCATAATGAGATGCCGCAGGCCGCAACCGCCCATGATACGTTCTGGGACTTTGTAGCCAATAATCAGGAATCGGCTCATATGGTGATGTGGGCGATGTCCGACCGGGCGATACCGCGCAGCTACCGCATGATGGAAGGCTTCGGCGTACATACGTTCCGTTTTGTAAATGACAAAGGGGAAGCCCATTTTGTGAAATTCCATTGGAAGCCGGTATTAGGGGTGCATTCCCTGGTATGGGATGAGGCGCAGAAGATCGCAGGAAAAGACCCGGATTTCCATCGCCGCGATTTGTGGGAGTCGATTGAACAAGGCAACTATCCGGAGTACGAATTAGGCGTCCAGCTGATTAAAGAAGAGGATGAATTCAAATTTGACTTCGATATATTGGATCCGACCAAGCTGTGGCCGGAAGAAGAGGTGCCGGTAACCATCATCGGCAAAATGACCTTGAACCGCAACGTGGATAACGTATTTGCCGAAACGGAGCAGGCCGCCTTTCATCCGGGTCACGTCGTTCCCGGTATAGACTTTTCGAATGATCCGTTGTTACAGGGCCGTCTGTTTTCTTATACCGATACGCAGCTGACCCGCCTTGGCGGTCCGAACTTCCATGAGCTGCCGATCAACCGACCCGTCTGTCCTTTCCATAACAATCAGCGTGATGGCTTTGGCCGTCAGACGATTAATCGGGGACAGGTCAGCTATCACAAAAACTCGCTGGCAGCCAATACCCCTGCTCCTGTGCCGGAAAAGGAAGGCGGATATGCACACTACCAGGAGAAGGTGGATGGTCGAAAAGTACGCAGCCGCAGCGAAAGCTTTAAAGATCATTTTTCGCAGGCGACGATGTTTTGGAACAGTATGAGCGAGCCGGAGAAGCAGCATATCGTCTCGGCGTTCACTTTTGAACTGGGAAAAGTAAAGAGCAAATCGATCCGGCAGCAGGTGGTCGATATGTTTGCCAACGTCAACTTGGAATTGGCGAAAGCGGTGGCCGAAGGGATCGGAGCGGCTGCACCGCAAGGAAAAGGGTCCGATGTGACGAAATCTTCCCCTGCACTAAGCCAACTCAACACGAAGAAAACGCCGATCACTCGCAAAGTCGGCCTGATTATCGGCCAGCATGTTGATGACGGCGATTTGCCGTCGGTGTTAGCTTCCTTCAAGGAAGCAGGGCTTCAGGTCGAACTCATTAGCGACAAACTGGGAATGATCAAAGGCTCGGAGGGTCAAGAGCTTGAAGTCGACCATACCTTTTTGACAGCCGATTCCGTCCTGTTCGATGCGATCTATGCGGTTGGCGGAAGCGGAGAAAGCAAATCGTTCATCAAAGAGGCCGTTGCCTTTATTGACGAAGCGTATGCTCACTATAAGCCGATCGGAGCCACCCACGAAGGGAAGCAATGGTTGGAGAACAGTGATATGGCCAATAGCCCCGGAGTAGTCATAGGAAGTGAAACGAAAACCTTTGCCCGGGAGTTTATCGATGCCGTTACAGCCCACCGCCATTGGGAGCGTAAGTTAGTATAATGCATTGGCTGCAGCAGAGAGGTGAAATCCTCTCTTTTTCTTAATGCTTCCACTCCAGCGTTTCATCCGGGTCTGCCAGTGTGCGCCCGTAGTAGCGCTGGGTATGAAAATTGTGAATTTCGTTGCAGGCTTTCCTCATTTTCTCCATGATCACGGATTGATCCTCCTCGAACGGAGGCCAATACAAGATGTTCATTTCAAAAGCTTTCCCATTCTCATCCTCTCGGGAATACCGAATCCGATCCGCTTTTTTGAATCCGTTTTTCAAATAAAAGTTCATTCCTTTTTTGCGTATCTTCATCGTCGGGATCAATCGGCTCCGCTTCGAGCAGGATCAGCTTTCTCTTTTGCTTTAAACGATCCAGAACCTTCGAGCCGATACCCTTGCCTCTGGTATTGGAGCTTACAAGGAAATAATCGATAAAGATAAACGTCGGAAATTCGGCAAACAGCATCAGGTAATCGGGGGTTTCGTCCTTATGATAATAGGGGGACGTCTCCAGTAAAGATTTCAGCTGTCCCGGATCCTTCATTTCATGATCGGGAAAATAATCGGTAAGCTTCTCATACCATTGCATAGGGTAACCTCCGTGGCCGTGGCATAAATGTTTTCCACTATAGAATTATTATGGTGCAGGGGAGTGGGGGTTATACTTCTCCTGCTCGAGCCATAGGTAGGTCGGCAGATCAGATCGTGAAGCCGCCGGAAGAAGTGGAATGAAACAGAGAAAGATGTCGTATCTTGTGAAATTATCTCTTGAAACGATAGGGAAGAGTGTGTACTATATATTACTATATACATGGTAAAACAACATATAACAACTCGTATAATTTTGGGGATATGGCCCATAAGTTTCTACCGGACGACCACTTTAATCGACCGACTATGAGTGAAAGCGCATCTAGGGTTCCGTTTCTTTTGAACATGCAATAAAGAAAGACTGGTCCAAGCGATGCGGACACTTTTGTGTGTTACACCAAAAGGGATAAAAACCCAGAAGGACAGGCTTCACTTGAGAGGTACAGCTCAAGGAGCCTGTCCTTTTTCGGTTGGAAGAGGAGCGATGAACGCAGTATGGAATTATTGAAGCAACGGATTCGTCAGGAAGGATTGATTTTGTCCGAGACGGTGCTGAAGGTGGATTCTTTTTTGAATCATCAGGTGGATACTCAGCTTGCGTTAGAGATCGGACGGGAGTTTGCCCGGTTGTTCGGCCAAGAGGGCATCACCAAAGTGCTCACCATTGAGGCCAGCGGCATTCAGTTTGCCATGGCGACGGGGATTGCGCTGAATGTCCCGTTTATTTATGCAAAAAAGAAGAAGGCCGTTACTCTCTCCGAGAAGGTGTATTCGGCATCCGTGCATTCGTTTACCCGGCAGGAGACATACCAGGTTTGCGTTTCGCAAAAATGTCTGCGGCCGAACGATAAAGTGCTGATTGTAGATGATTTTCTGGCTACGGGCGCGGCGCTGGTGGGACTGGTCGATATCGTAAGAGAATCGGGTGCGGAGCTTATGGGTGTGGGCTGCGTCATCGAAAAAAGCTTCCAGGAAGGCCGCAGCCTGCTGGAAAATAAGGGAGTGACTGTGCATTCCTTAGCTCGGATCGCTTCGATGTCGCCGGGTGAGGTTCATTTTGTAGAAGACCATCGCTTATTCCAGGGTCAAGGGAGAATGTAACATGTTAAGCAAACAAAAAGTGATTACCTTAGGCTTTCAGCATGTGCTGGCCATGTATGCCGGGGCTGTCATCGTGCCGCTGATTGTCGGGGGGGCGCTCAATCTGACCAGTACCCAAATCGCTTATCTGATCGCAGCCGATTTATTTACCTGCGGCATCGCGACCATCCTGCAGGTAATGGGAACGAAATATTTCGGCAGCGGACTGCCCGTTATTTTGGGATGTACCTTTACCGCCGTCGGACCAATCATTGCCGTGGCCTCCACATCGAATCTGGCGACAGCGTACGGCGCTATTATCATATCCGGTGTGTTCGTTATTTTAGCCGCACCGCTGTACGGAAAGCTGCTTAAATTTTTCCCTACCGTAGTGACCGGATCGGTTGTGACGATTATCGGCCTTTCCCTGATACCTGTAGCGATGAATAACGCTGCTGGCGGACAAGGAAGTCCCGACTTCGGCCAACCGAGCAATCTGCTTCTCGCGCTTTTCACGCTGCTTGTTATTCTTGTTGTCAGCCGGTTGGCTACCGGATTTTTGCGGGCTATTTCCGTGCTTGTCGGGTTGGTTGCCGGAACGATTGCAGGCTATGCCATGGGCATTGTCAGCTTCTCGTCCGTTTCGTCGGCGTCATGGATTAGTGTTGCCCAGCCGTTCTACTTCGGTATACCTGAGATCAGTATCACCGCGATTATCACCATGATTATCGTAAATATTGTCAGCATGGTGGAGTCCACCGGCGTTTATTTTGCCGTAGGCAAAGCAACCGATCAAAACGTCGAGAAGAAGCAGATCGTCAACGGTTTGCGTTCCGAAGGTCTGGCCATTATGCTGGGCGGGATTTTTAATGCGTTTCCTTATACCGCCTTCTCTCAAAATGTCGGCTTGATCTCTCTCACTCGCGTGAAATCCCGGGATGTCATTTTTGCTGCGGGAGCTGTTATGGTTGTTCTAGGCTTGCTGCCCAAGCTTGCGGCCTTAACAACAGTCATTCCCAATGCGGTGCTCGGGGGCGCGATGATCGTCATGTTCGGATCTGTCGCAGCCGCCGGGATATCGATTTTGTCGGGGGTAGACCTGCGTAAGGGAGAAAATCTGCTGATCGCCGCCTGCAGCATCGCTGTCGGTCTGGGCTCGGCCACTCTCCCGCAGATGTTCGACCAGCTTCCGGGATTCGCCAAAATGCTGCTGCAAAACGGGATCGTGTCCGGATCCTTGACCGCTATTCTCTTGAATCTATTCCTGTCCAAGCGAAATAATGCGGCTGCCTCGGAGGCTGTTCAGGAAGCATAATACGCCATTACAAATCGTTCCCGTACTTGGTTTCGGGGACGATTTTTTTATGCTGACGGTCTAGTGATGGAAAGCTTCTCTCTTATATAGGCAAAATTTCCGATAGGGGAATGGTTTATGGAGATCTTACTCTAACCTACGGAAAGAAGGGAACGAGCCGGGAAGAATTCGAATACCAAAAAAGGAAAATATTTAAAAATTATCATTGAAATGAAAGCGTTTCCGTTTTATAATAGTCTCAATGAAACGTTTCACCCATAATGTTTAACTATCTTTATTCTTCTTTAAATAACGTTTCATTAAGGAGTGTAACATGACGCCGACAATAAAAGATGTAGCAGCAGCCGCGGGTGTTTCCATCGGTACGGTTTCAAAGGTCATTAACAAATCGGGCTTTGTCAGTGAGAAGATTAGAGAAAGAATTCTGCTTGCGATCACACTATTAAATTATAAACCGAATGCGGTTGCCAGGAGCTTGAAGCAATCCAAGACGCACTTGATCGGCATCATTGTCGATGATATTTCCAACCCGTACATGATGAAAATCATAAAATCAGTTGAGAATCTGGCGAAGGAAATGGAGTACAATCTCATTTCCTGCTCTCACAATAACCAGTCGGAGGAGGAAAGGAAGGCGCTCCAGTGGTTAATGGAAAAGCGCGTGGATGGAATTATTATGGTGCCGACAGGAAGTAATTTGGATGAACTCAATATGCCCAATAACTTTCCCGTTATCTTGGTTGACAGAAAGGTTGAAAAAGCCGGCTTTGATACGGTAGTTCATGAAAACATTAATACTTCGATTACCTTGGTTCAGCACTTGTATTTGCATGGACACCGCAGATTTCTTTTTATTCATGGGGCCCTTCGTCATTCGGTTGAAATCGAAAGGGTTAACGGAATCAAAAAAGCGATTCATCTTTTAGGACTTGATGTGAGCAATCAAGCATTTTTGGAGGTTGGAGCAACGCTTGAGCACATTTCGGCAGAAGTGCGAAAACACTTAGAGCGCTCAGGATTACCCGAAGGCATCTATGCTACAAATCAATTGGCATTAGCCGGAACGATTAGAGCACTATGGGATATGGATGTCCATGTACCGGAAGAGGTGTCGGTGGTAGGCTTCGGAGATATTGATACATACGATATATTGCGTCCAAGCTTTACCTTAGCGAAGGAAGACCCTTACGAAGTAGGGAAAATTGCATCCGAGATTCTTTTTGAAAGAATCGATTTCGATAAGCATTATGAACAACCCAAAGCGTTTCTTGTAACGCCTAAAATAATGATCGGGACTTCTTGCGGTACTCACACTAGACCATAAAGTGTCACAAGAAGTTTTATTTAAAGAATTGAGTATAACGTTTCATCGCTGTTGAAAGCGATTGCATTTTCTGTTGGAGGTGATGCACAGTATAAACACTGGCTGCTGTATGGGGTTAGCTTCAGACCTGTGAAAAAGGTGGTTCTAATTACAACAATATGGAGGGTGAAGTCAATGAGAAAAATGTTTAGTTTACTTTTTGCGGTAACGATAATGGTTTTTCTGACTGCTTGCGGATCCAATGGAGGTAATGAATCGGGCAATTCATCTGCCAATCATGCTCCTGCTCCAGACACAACAGAGGGAAACAAATCGGATACTGGAAAGCTAACAATCGGAATGTCGAACTCTATATTAAGCATAGACTTTTTCGTGGCACTCAAGCAGGGTGTTGAGCAGGGGGCCGCTAAAAATGGGTACGAACTTATTAATACCAATGCCAACGGAGATGCAGCCAAGCAGGTTGCCGATATTGAGGATATGATTCAAAAAGGTGTGAAAGCGATTATCGTGAATCCGCAGGATGTCGATGCCATTGTTCCGGCGATTGAAAAAGCAAATCATGCGAAAATCCCGGTTATCGCGCTCGATCGCGGGGCCTCGGCCGGTGAATTGCTGTCCTTCCTTGAAACGGACAACGTAGAAATGGGACGCAAAGCGGCAGATTATATCGCGGAAAAATTAAAAGAGAAAAACGGAGATTACAAAGGAAATGTAGTGGAGCTGCAAGGGCTGTTAGGAACGACTGCAGCGCGCGACAGGGGGAAGGGATTTAATGATCAAATGCAGCAGAAATACCCGAACATCAAAATCGTCGCACGCCAAGCGGCGGACTTTAATCAAGAGAAAGCACTAAATGTGACGACGAATATACTCCAAGCCAACGCTCAAATTGATGCGATTTTCGGACATAATGACGACAATACGGTAGGCGCTGCCAATGCGATTGATCAAGCCGGACGATTTAAGCCGATTGGAGACAAGGATCATATTGTTATTATTGGGATTGACGGTACTCGTCAAGCCGTTCAGGCCATTAAAGACGGACGTATTGACGCTACGATCTCCCAAGTACCAATTGAAATGGGTGAATTGGCCGTAGATTATGTGAAGCAAGCGCTGGTTGATAAAAAAACGGTTGAAAAGCATACGTTCACCCGAAACTTCCTTGTCACGAAGGAGAATGTAGAAAAAGAAAAATTGTGGGCTACCGAACTGAAAAAATAATTCAATTTATGAAAATTAAAATTTAGAAGGGTACAGCTTGCACCATCCGTACCCTTCTAAACCAAGATAAGGGGGATCAATGGTGGCTGAGTCAGCAACCTTATTGAAGATGACGGGGATCTCCAAATCTTTTATCGGTGTAAAAGCCTTGGATCAAGTATATCTTGAACTGAACAAAGGTGAAGTAATCGGTCTCCTTGGGGAAAACGGAGCTGGAAAATCAACTTTAATGAAAATATTAAGCGGGATTTATACACCGGATTCCGGAGAGATCTGGTTAGAAAACAAGAAATTATCTCTGCGCGGACCCAGGCATTCCCAAAGTGTAGGGATCAGCATCATTCATCAGGAACTCAATTTATTGCCTCATTTGACCGTAGCGGAAAATATTTTTATTCAATCCCTACCGCAAAAAGGAATTGCTTTGGATAAGAAAAAGCTTTTCGAGGATGCACAGCAGCTTCTTGATGAGCTTGGATTCCAAATTCATCCGAACACCCTGGTCGAAGATCTGACGGTAGGCGCCCAACAAATGGTAGAGATTGCAAAAGCATTATCCTTTCAGTCGAAAGTAATGATTATGGATGAGCCGACATCGGCGATTACGGAACAAGAAACGGCAAAGCTGTTTGAAATCATTCGTTCTTTAAAGGCTAAGGGAATCGCGATTATTTACATTTCCCACCGCATGGAGGAAATTTATGAAATTTGCGACCGGATCGTCATTCTACGTGATGGTTGCAATGCCGGTGAGGGGTTATCCGCCGAGCTTAAACCAGAGCAGATTGTACGGATGCTGGTCGGAAGAGAAATGACGCAAATCTTCCCCAAAAGAAAAGGGCAACCAAGCGGGGAAGTGGTGATGGAAGTTAAGAATTTCACTCGCAAGGGCGTTTTTGAAAATGTCACCTTCCGTTTGCACAAAGGGGAAATTCTCGGCTTCTCCGGATTGATGGGCTCCAGCCGAACAGAATTAATGGAATCCATTTTTGGAGTGGAGCCGCTTACCAGCGGTGAATTAACGGTGAATGGGAGACGAATCACTATCAGATCGACTCAGGATGCCATCTCCAAAGGGTTCGCCCTTGTGCCGGAGGATCGCAGGAAGCATGGCTTGATCAGTAATTTTACCGTGGTTCAAAACGTAACTCTAGCAACCTTAAAAAATATTTCCGGATTTCTTCAAAAAATCAATTTTAAGCGGGAAAGGGAAATTACGGATCGATATATTGCCCAACTCCGCATTAAGACCCCAAGCGGTGAAACGATGATATCCAGTCTGAGCGGAGGAAATCAACAGAAGGCCATCATCGCCAAATGGCTGGAGGCCAAGCCGAGTATTCTGATTCTTGATGAACCTACGCGCGGTATAGATATAGGGGCTAAAACAGAAATTTATCACATCATCCATGAGCTTGCCGCTCAAGGAACTTCTATTATTATCATTTCTTCTGAACTGCCGGAGGTTATTGGCCTAAGCGATCGAATTTTGGTGATGGCCGGTGGAAGGATTACCGGTGAATTCAATCGTGAGGAAGCCACACCTGAAAAAATTATGCTTTGCGCTACAAAAGGGGTGTACACATGATCGAAGAAAACGTAGCAACCAATCAGTCCTCGGTAGATAATATGGGCCCTGCCGGCAAGAGGCCGCCAAGTGTGAAGCAGCAGAATCAACTGCTCGCGCTGTTGTCCAAAAACAAAGTGCTTTTTGCCTTATTGCTGCTTTGCGTCTTTTTTTCCGTATCCACAGAACAATTTTTAAGACTGGATAATATTCAAAATATCTTTTTGCAAAGCGCCATCATGGGGATTGTTGCCATTGGCATGACTTACGTTATTATCACAGCCGGTATTGATTTGGGTGTCGGATCGGTTGTCGCAATCACCGGAATGGTGATTGCAGGCATGATTAATTCCGGCGTGCCGATCATCGTTGCCATTCTGACGGGTTTGTTGATTGGGGTGCTAAGCGGTATGATCAATGGATTTTTCATTACGAGATTCAATATGGCTCCGTTCATTGTCACGTTGGGCATGATGGCTGCGGCTCGTTCAGTTACCCTTGTCTACTCCGATGCCCAAACGATCTCGGTATATAAAGACCCCTTCCTGCAATTTCTCCGAATGGGTGAAATAGCAGGCATTCCAGTGATGATCTTAATCACCGTGGTATTGTTCCTGATCGCTGGCTATGTATTGTCCAACACGGTGTTCGGCCGTCATGTTTATGCGATAGGAAGCAACAAGAAGGCGGCTGAAGTTTCCGGTATTAATGTAAAAAAGATTGAAATGATGGTTTATGTGATTGCCGGCACATTGGCTGCCGTCGGCGGACTCATGATGACCGCGAGGCTGGGGTCCGGGACGCCGCTAGCTGGGGTAAACCTCGAGTTAATGGCCATCGCCGCTGTGGTTATTGGCGGAACGAGTCTCTCTGGAGGGAGGGGAACGATATTCGGTACGTTGATTGGGGTCCTGCTCATCAACGTATTAAACACCGGCATGAACCTCATGAATATTTCTTCCCATTACCAGGGATTAATTATGGGAGCGGTCATCCTCTTGGCTGCACTGATTGATTCTATAAGCAATAGAAAATCCAAATAAAAGGATTTCCCGCATTCCTATAAAATTCAATAATTGGAGGAAAGTCAGCCATGGAGCCAAAAACCAATGTAATGAAAAAATTTATTAACGATCCCGAAACCGTAGTGGATGATATGCTGGAGGGCTTACTTATTGCTCATCCGGATCAATTGAAGAGCGTCAGAAGTGACAACCGCGCCCTGGTTAGAGCTGATGCTCCTATCCAGGGGAAAGTAGCTATTGCTACAGGCGGGGGCTCCGGGCATCTTCCTTTATTCCTTGGTTATGTTGGAAAAGGGATGCTGGACGGCGTGGCGGTAGGTGATATTTTTGCCTCTCCAAGCTCGCAGCAAATGCTCGATGTCACCCGATCAATCCATGGCGGAGAAGGCGTTTTGTATATTTATGGAAATTATGGTGGGGATGTAATGAATTTTGATATGGCCGCTGAGTTAGCCGATTTGGAAGGTATTCGTGTTGAGACGGTCGTAGCCACCGATGATGCCGCTTCGATGCCGAAGGGGAATGAGCATCAACGGCGTGGTGTAGCGGGTATGTTTTATCTATACAAATTAGCCGCCGCCAAAGCGGAACAGTTCGCCAGCCTGGATGAGGTAAAACGAATTGCCGAGAAAGCCAATTTAAACGTGCGTACCATGGGCGTTGCTATGACCCCTTGCATCCTGCCTGCCGTTGGTCGGCCTACGTTTGAAATTGGAGAAGGAGAAATGGAAATCGGAATGGGTATCCATGGGGAACCGGGCATTCAACGCGGAAAAATTCAAACCGCTGATGAAGTGGCGCAAACCTTGGTTTCTGCTATTCTACAGGATATGCCGATCGACAAGGGTAGCGATGTCTCCGTTCTGATTAACGGTCTAGGCGCTACGCCATTAGAAGAGCTATATATTTTTTACCGGTCAGTTCATAAGCTGTTAGAGGAGAAAGGGATTCATATCTATAACCGTTATATCGGCGAGTATGCCACATCATTGGAAATGGCCGGACTTTCCATATCCATCCTGCGTCTTGACGATGAACTGCGCGAGCTGCTTGATGCCCCTTTTGCAACTCCGTTTCGAACTCAAATTTAAAATATTTCAGAAAGGAGAGGTCAAATGAAAGAAACACTGAATGTAAAAGACATCAAAAACATTCTGCAAGAGATCAGTAAAATAATGGATGATAATAAGGATTATCTCTGTAAGCTGGATGGAGCCTTGGGAGACGGTGATATCGGATTAACGATGTCTAAAGGATTTCGAGCCGTGGTTGAAAATCTTCCGAATACCTCTGACGAAAATATCGGTGTCGTATTAATGAACAGCGCGGTGGTGATGGGAGAAACGGTAGCTTCAACGATGGGAACCTTAATGGCTTCGGCTATCATCCGTGGAGGGAAAGTGACTCAAGGCAAATCGGAGTTGACTGCCCAGGATTTGCTGACGATGACCAAAGCGATGGTTCACGCCCTGGTGGAACGCGGTAAAGCGAAAGTCGGGGACAAAACGGTTCTGGATTCCATCATCCCGGCGATGGAGGCTTTGGAAGTGGCCACGAAAGAAGGCAAGTCTTTGAAGGAAGCGATGAATGACGCTTATGCTGCGGCAGAACATGGCGCCAAGCATACCATTGGAATGCAGGCCAGACACGGCAGGGCCGGCAGGTATCTTGAACGTTCTATCGGGCTTCAGGATCCGGGAGCTACGGTCGGAGCTCTCTTTTTCAAAGGATTTTCGAATTATGTCAATGCCAATACGTCTACGATGACGTAGCGGACCATACCCTGTCCATGTAGCTAGCCGGTAAGATGGAGGCAGATCCTTCCGAAGGCACGAAAAGGAGCTTGTTAGACGACGACGTTTGGAGGAGATTAACCCGAATGAATCTTGATGAGACCAAGGCCATGATTTTGGATATTGGACAACGAATGTACCGCAAAGAATGGGTGGCCTCCAACGATGGAAACATCAGCGTGAAATTGGACGCAGGCCGGATATTGGTTACCCCTACCCGGCAGAGCAAGGGCTATATGACCGCCGAGATGCTGTCGATAGTCGATATGCAGGGTTGTTTGCTTGAAGGCGCATACCAACCTACCTCAGAGTTAAAGATGCATCTGAAAATTTATGAATTGCGCCCCGATGTTAACGCCGTTGTGCATGCTCATCCGCCCTTGGCTACGTCCTTTGCCGTAGCGGGTATTCCCTTAGACCGATACATTCTGGCGGAAGCGGTGCTTGAGCTGGGCAAGGTTCCGATTGCGCCGTATGCGACGCCTTCTACAGAGGAATTGACCGATTCTTTCGTGGATTTGCTCGCAGAGCATGATTGTTTTTTATTAAAAAACCATGGGGCTACCACGATGGGAATCGATCTGATGACGGCTTATTATAAGATGGAATCGTTGGAGCATTCGGCCAAAATTATGTTTTATTCATCCAGCTTGGGGAAAGTGGATGAGATTCCTCCTGACAAGGTTCGGGTGCTTGAAGCGATGAGAGCGAAGTATGGCATTCATGGCAGACAGCCGAAATCAACCGTATAACCTGGGTAATAAACCGGGAGCGGCAAACAGCATCTTCCTTCAGCTTTGTGAGGGAAGATGCTTCTTTGCCGTTCCTGTTTGTTCAGTCGCTAATCGCAGCTAAGCCGATGATTTGCTGTTGAATTTTAGCCGTAATCTGATCTATCCAGCGGAAATCCGTGAGTTCAACATAGATTTGCTCAAGTTCATCCTGAAGCGATTTGGCTTGCGCCAGGTGCCCGATGGAGTCTTTCATTTGTGCGGCGTACCGTTCCCTGACATGGCTTAAGGCATCCGCATGAGCTTCATCCGTGCCGGGCTTGATGCAGTGCTCATACATATCCACGATCTCATCGGTCTCGCGGTCGGGGAAATATTCGTGAGGTGCTGTGCTGTCAAAGATGGCGAACCCGAGCTCCCGCACAATGACCATATCCAGACTGTTCGGATCAAAGCCGCAGTGATAGATTTCCACATCGAAGCCGCGTTGCATTCCTGCGGCTGCCAGCTTTTTCAGCAGGGTGGATTTCCCCGAACCGGCGCGGCCTTTAATGAAGTATCTTTTGAGGCCTTCAGTCAGATTCGGTACAAAGTCGACCGCACCGTTGGGAGTGGCCGCTCCCAAAAATCGGTGATCGACCCGGCTTTGCTTCTCCAGCCTTCGATCACCGTAGAGCAGCTGGATATACTCCTGGGTAAGTTTGTCAGCCGCCTGAAAGTTCATGTTGGCGATATAAACCGCTTCCCATTCGTCGTGAATACGAAGCGCTTTCGCAAACCCGGAATAAGCAAGTTCATGAGCTTGTTGAATTCTTTTCTTCATGCTCTCAATTACCTGTTCTTGAGCTGTTAAAATATCCCTGTTCCCGGCGTCTCCCAAATTTACGTACTGTACAATCGTTGTCCCGGACGGTTGGGATCCTTCTGTTCCACGAGGTACGGTTCCACTGATCATTCCCGCCTTTAGGGCAGGAATGATCAAACCGTCCAGCGCGTTATTGTCCGAAGGGCAATGAATAAACCAGATGTCATAGCCATCCTCAGCCATATGCTGTCCGATCGTTTGAATCAAGCCCGTTCTTCCCGCCGCGGGCCCTCCTTCCAAAATAAAAAGACGCTCCAGTCCTTGTAAAGACGAATCGAACAGGTTGGCAAAGCCGCGAGCCGTATTGCCGGTCGCATAAAAGTTTTTGACGATTCCGGTCATCGCCGTCACACCTTTCTAGGCTAATGTCATGGGGCATAGTTCATCGTATTACACCCCTGTCAAAAAGGTGCAGCCAAATTACAGTCGACGACGAGGGGGCTGCAGCTTGGGAAGCGGCCTTGGAATAGTCGAGATGATCGAATGGGCAACATAATGGTTAGCTTATTGGCAATTGGTGGCGAAGGCGGTTAATATTTATTCTTAGAGGTTAAGGAGAATTCCCCATGTTAGACTTTAAACCAGTCATTCTGCCGGAGGAACCAGCACCTCCGCACGCCGTAGCGTGTCAGCAATGTGAGCTTTCCAAACAGCGGCATCGTGTCATATGGGGGGAAGGAAACCTCGATGCGCCCATTTTTGTCTTGTTGGATAATCCCGGTTCACGTGAAGACCGGGAGGGTCAGCCCTTTTTATGCGGTACTCGGGAAACACTGCAGTACGGGATGAAAGCGGCCGGATTGAATATCGATTGGATTTATGTGAGCTATCTATTGAAATGCCGTCCAATCCGCGCTTATAATAAGCCGCTTGCTAGAGAAGTGTGCTTTTCTCATTTGCAGTCTCAATGGAAAGAGAAAAGGCCGAAGGTACTGTTTGGATTAGGCAATGTGGTGGTGCAAACCTTATTTCCGGACCGGGACGCGGATGTGAAAAGCTGTAGAGGAAAGTGGCATACGTTTCAAGAGATGCCGCTAGCGGTTTCCTATCATCCTTTGGCAGTGCGCCGAAGACCTAATCTTTTGAAATATTTCGTTGAAGATATCAAGCTTGTTTCTGATAAGATCAAAGACATGAACTAATAGGTTTGGATTTTAGAGATCCAAAAGAGGTGAGTCTAGTGTCGTTTCAACCTGTAGACGCTTCATTTTTCGAACAACCCACGCTTCAGCTGGCCCGTTCGCTGCTGGGGATGCTGCTTGTAAAAGAAACCGCAACAGGTACGGCTTCAGGCTACATTGTTGAAACCGAGGCTTACAGAGGTCCGGAGGATCGTGCCGCCCACAGCTTTAACCATAGGCGAACGGCAAGAACTGAGGTGATGTTTGGTCCTCCGGGATATGCTTATACCTATGTAATGCATACCCACTGCCTGGTGAATGTGGTCAGCGGGGAAGTGGGCTGTCCCGAGGCCGTGTTAATCCGAGCGGTTGAGCCCTATACGGGAATAGAATTAATGGTTGAGCGCCGCGGACAATCAAAACCGTTAAAACAGCTTGCCAATGGTCCGGGTAAACTGACGAAGGCTCTCGGAATAACGCAGGAGGATTATGGAAGGCCTTTGGATAAGCCGCCTCTTTTTATTGCACAAGGAAGAGAAATTAGATCCATAGCGACCGGTCCTAGGATCGGCATTGAGAACAGCGGCGAGGCCAAAGACTATCCATGGCGATTTTGGGAGGAGGCAAGCCCGTTTGTATCCAGGTAAGCGAAGCCGACGGGTGATGATATGCTGATAACCAATCATTTGAAAACGTATAAGACGGCCATTCGATCGCTCCCGAGCAATACCAGGCCATTCACGAAAGAGGATCTTCAGGCAGAACCTTTTTTGATGGAGCGCTCAGGAAAGCTGGAGATGTATTACTCTCCGCATAATGAATATGTGAATCGTGAGGCCAAAATCGTCATCATCGGGATCACGCCCGGTTGGACGCAGATGAAAACCGCTTTTCACTCGGCGAGAGAAGGCTTGGAGCAGGGACTTGCGGACGAGCAGGTTTGCAAAAAAGCCAAAGAAGAAGCGGGATTCGCAGGCGCCATGAGACATAATCTGGTGAACATGCTGAATGCCCTTGATTTGCAGCAATATTTAAACATAGCTTCATGCGAACTATTGTTTCGGCAGCATCGGCATCTGCTGAATACGACCTCCTTGTTACGGTTTCCGGTCTTCATGGAGAGGAGAAATTATACCGGGTCTCATCCTCCTCTGTTAACCATGCCTTTTTTTGAGGTGTATATTGAGTTATTGCATGAGGAGCTTCAATGGTTGAAACGATCACTGATCATCCCGTTGGGCAGAACGGTGGAGAGAGCTCTTCATGTATTGGAGCGGGAAGGAAAGCTTGATGCCTGCCGGTGTTTGTGGGGATTTCCCCATCCGTCCGGCGCCAACGGCCATAGACTCAAGCAATTCAGCGCCAATGCGGGCAAAATGAAAAAAATGGTAGAATCTTTATCAGGAACAGCTCTTAAATAAAACAAGAAACCCTTTTGCATAAGAAGGCAGAAGGGTTAAGGGTAAATTTATATTATCCTTGAAGTCCGATTCCTCGACTTCGATTTTTTTGTTGAGGTTGAGGAGGACCCTCTTGTTGATTCGCAGCAATCATTTCCGGATCAATCGATACCATATAGATTTATTCACGCGGTTGATAAAGTCTTCGAACATGTTAAACCTTTCGGTCATTATTGCTTCCTGACAGCTTAAGGTCCTCTCCAGCGTATTTAGCTTATCCGTCATTACTACCTTCTGATGGTTTAAGCTCTCCTCAAGCGTATTTAGCTTATCCGTCATGGCAGCCTCCTGACGGTTTAAGCTCTCCTCAAGGGTATTTAGCTTATCCGTCATCGCAGCCTTCTGATGGTTTAAGCTCTCCTCAAGGGTATTTAGCTTATCCGTCATCGCAGCCTTCTGATGGTTTAAGCTCTCCTCAAGGGTATTTAGCTTATCCGTCACGGCAGCCTCCTGACGGTTTAAGCTCCCCTCCAGCGTATTTAGCTTATCCGTCATCGCAGCCTTCTGATGGTTTAAGCTCTCCTCAAGTGTATTTAACCTTTCCGTCGTTGCTTCCTGACGGTTTAAGCTTCCCTCAAGTGTATTTAGCTTATCCGTCATCGCAGCCTTCTGATGGTTTAAGCTCTCCTCAAGTGTATTTAACCTTTCCGTCGTTGCTTCCTGACGGTTTAAGCTTCCCTCAAGTGTATTTAGCTTTTCCATCACTATATTCTGATGGTTTAAGCTCTCTTCAAGCGTATTTAACCTTTCCGTCAATGCTCCCTGACGCTTTAAGCTCTCTTCAAGCATGTTTAACCTTTCGGTCATCGTTAATTCCAGACGGCTCAACCTCCCATCATACGCATTTATCCTATCCGCCGTTCGATCGACATCGGGCTGGGACTGAACATGCACCACCTGATTGGTTGATTGGTCAAACTCAATTCCACTTTTTGAAATCACAATGTCCCACATTTTACTATTCAATTCATATTGGTTTGCATTCGGATATAAATTTTTTAGATATTTGTCGAAAACAATCGTTTCAATTAAATGTTGGTTAAGCGCTTGATCCCATCTTTGAGGGTGTGTTTGATGAAAAGCAATTTTGCTTAATACTCTCTTAGTCGATTTTTTAAACGAAGCGGGGACACAAACCATCCACCAGTCCCATGCGGGCTGCCCCATGCAGAGTCCGTCATCATCATAAATGTCAATTAGATTTTTATTAAAGAAGAAATAGTCAACCCCATTACTAACGATTCCGTCAGTATCTTTAATATGATTAACATCAACCCTATGTCCATAAACTAGACTGTCTAATGCCTCTTCATAAACTTGATGGATAAAATCGTTCCCGACCCCTTTAAAATGAATGTCAGAGTTAATAATCCCGCAAACTGTGTAATCAGAATTTTTTAGATATTTCATAAAATCGTAGATATAAATATAAGGCTTTCCAAACCGTTCCTTCGCTGTTCGTTCAACGATATAGAACATTATTTCCGGGAAAAACGGTTTAATCATTTCTATTTCTTCTTTACTGTTTAAAGAAACTACTTTTAAACCAAGATTTAACCAAGTATCGATTGCCATTTTTTGTATTTGGATATTTGTGGGTGATATAGAGGTTGTAACCAATATATTTTTTTTCGCAGAGCTCATCATCCAATACCTCCCAAGTAATATCTTGCTGACTCTAAGTTCCAATTACAAAAATTTACAAGTCTAAATTGCAGGCCTCAAGTGTATTTTATTTGCCCGGTTTCCTTAAGCTTTTCGACAATCATCTTTACTTCCTGAGCTCTTTCTATTTGACATACGATAATGGAATCACCCGCAGCGACTATGATCATATGATCAAGGCCTATGGTAGTTACTAGATTATCTGTACTGTAGATAATAGAATTTTTTGTATCTATCCCCAAATGCTTTCCTTGTATTGAATTATTATTAGAGTCACTATCAAATACTGCTGAAAGGGCATCTAAGCTTCCAATATCGTTCCACTCAAAAGAACCTTTTACTACCAGCAGGCGGCTGCTTTTTTCAAGAACTCCATTGTCAAAGGAAATATCGCTTAGCTCGCTATAGGCTTTCTCTAGAATAGTTTCAAAATCGGCTTGATTTTCATGCTTCAAGACATCGGATATTTTTTTATAATGTTCGGGAAGAAATTGATGTATGCCATCAAGCAAGGCGTTGAAATGACCCGCAACCATTCCGCTGTTCCATAAATAGTGATTGGATTTGATATATTCTTTTGCCGTGTCGATATCAGGCTTTTCTTTAAAACGCATGACCTCTAAGGCGTCATTTGACTCCATACAAGCTTCGGAGCTCACTTGAATATATCCATATCCTGTAGCAGGGTAAGTCGGTTTCACGCCAATGACAATTAACTCATTACTGCGTTCTGCCGCTTGATAAGCCTGATGAACGGCCTTTAGATACTCATCTTTATTGCGTACATAACTATCGGCGGGAATAAAACATATCAATCCTTTTTCGAATTTTTGAGCTAAAAGTAAGGTAGCATAG
The DNA here is from genome assembly GCF_057814255.1 of Paenibacillus sp. F024. Classification (NCBI taxonomy): domain Bacteria; kingdom Bacillati; phylum Bacillota; class Bacilli; order Caryophanales; family Paenibacillaceae; genus Paenibacillus; species Paenibacillus sp. F024. Next base: position 40,537 of record NZ_JBVASZ010000012.1, on the reverse strand, counting down.
GAGATGCATGCTGCCGTATTTTTTCTTAAAGGTTCAAGTAGGATGTTAGAATCGGGTATGATCCCATGAAGCATTACTTTAGCTAGATCGAAATGATTTTTATTGGTGATAACATAGCATTTGTCTGGAGGAATAAGCTCGTTTATCCGTTCTACCGTTTGCTGCAGCATAGACTTATTCCCTTCCAGACTAACGAATTGCTTAGGTGTATGTTCCCTTGAGAGGGGCCAAAGCCTCAGACCTGCACCCCCTGCCATAATAACGGCATATTTTTCCATTGGATTCACACTCCAAGATATCTTAAGTACAATCCCTTAAATAGCTGTTAATTTCTATTTTTAATGTAGTAGTTGTAAGTTAACCGAAGTCCATTCTCTAGCTCTATTTTTGGTTTCCAGCCTAGATTTTTGATTTTAGAAATATCCAATAGTTTTCTGGGCGTTCCATCCGGTTTGCTGGAATCAAACATGATTTCGCCCTGGTAACCTACCACTTTTTTAATCATTTCCGAAAGAGAGCTTATGCTTATATCACGACCGGTACCAATATTGAGGTGTTCGTTGCCATTATAGGTCTCCATCAGATAGACGCATGCATCTGCCATATCATCTACGTATAAAAATTCTCGAAGCGGGGTGCCCGTACCCCATAATTGGATAGAGGGTTTATTGGCTGTTTTGGCGGCATGCATTTTGGTCATGATGGCAGGAATGACATGGGAATGATCAGGATCAAATCGATCATTCGGTCCGTAGAGGTTAGTGGGCATGACGCTAATATAATTCGTGCCATATTGAGCGTTAAAATATTGGCACATTTTAAGCCCTGAAATTTTGGCCAGCGCATACGCCTCGTTCGTCGGTTCCAAGGGTCCTGTCAAAAGGTATTCTTCTTTTATAGGCTGAGGACATAGCTTGGGATAGATGCAGGAGCTGCCTAAGAAAAGCAATTTTTTTACTTGATATTGGAAGGCGCTTCGGATTACGTTACATTGAATAAGTAAATTATCCATAATATAATCTGCAGGATAAGCGCTGTTTGCCCCGATGCCTCCAACCTTAGCTGCGGCCAAAAACACATATTCGATATTCGCTTCTCTAAAAAAATGCTCAACTTCAGCTTGGTCCGTTAAATTAAGCTCTTGGCGCGTTTTACCGACGATATTCCAATACCCCTTGCTTTGCAGGGTTCTCACCAAGGCGGACCCTACAAGACCCGTATGGCCTGCTACATAGATCCTGCTATCCTTTTTCATGAGCAACAATCTCCTCCATGGGGATATGGATAAGCGAATTAAGCGTTCATATCACTGTCGACCATTATTTTAACCAGTTGATTAAAGGATACCTTTGGCTTCCAGCCCAGCTTATATTTCGCTTTCGAGGGATCTCCCAACAGCAAATCAACCTCACTCGGCCTGAAATATTTGCTGCTGACGCAGACAAGCTCCTTACCAGTGCTTATATCGATCCCTTTCTCATCCAAGCCTTTGCCCCGCCAAGTTAGGGATATTCCCGCATGCTGAAAGGCCAGCTCACAAAATTCTCTTACCGTATGAGTTTCGCCAGTTGCAATCACATAATCGTCAGGTTCATTCTGTTGAAGCATCAACCACATCGCTTCCACATAATCGCCTGCAAAGCCCCAGTCTCTTTTTGCATCCAAATTGCCCATGATCAGCTTTTCTTGCTTCCCTTTCAGGATATTGGCGATTCCAATCGTGATTTTCCGTGTGACAAAGGTTTTGCCCCTTCGTGGGGATTCGTGATTGAACAGAATTCCGTTGCAGGCATACAAACCATAGGCCTCTCTGTAATTGACGGTAATCCAATAGGCATAAAGCTTTGCAGCAGCATACGGGCTCCTAGGATAAAATGGGGTATTCTCACGCTGAGGCACTTCTTGTACCAAACCGAATAGTTCACTGGAGGAAGCCTGATAAAATTTAATGCGGGGATTCACTTCTTTGATGGTATCTATCATTCGTAATGTCCCTAATGCATTAACATCTGAAGTAAACTCAGGTATATCAAAAGAAACTCCCACATGGCTTTGGGCTCCTAAATTGTAAACCTCACTAGGCTCAATCCGGTATAGCAGTCTGCTTAAGCTGCCCGAATCGTTTAAATCCCCGTAGTGTAAAAAAAATTGCTGCTGACCGTTGGAGTGGTTTTCCTTCAGATGATCGATTCTTTCAGTATGGATGGTACTGTTTCGGCGAATGAGGCCATGAACCTTTAGTAAAAGCTCTGCTAAATAGGAGCCGTCTTGCCCCGTTATCCCTCGGCTTTTCTCAAGTCATCTCATCCCCTTCAAAAAATCATATTGATTAATGATATTGATCTCAAAGAATTCATGCTTATATTCATGCCTACTAAATGTATAAATGTACTATTAACTTAGGTACAAGCGACTGATATAAAACGATAGCCCTTTCAAATGAAATAGAGCAGCGTTTTGAGAGAGGGGGTTAATATATGGGGGAAGTGGTTTTGAACGAGCTTCCATGGTATAGTGAAAGATATTTATAATAGAAAAGAGGCCTTCACATGATCGATCATATTGTATTAGTCAAATTTGGCGAATCCACTACTCAGGAGCAGCTGCAGGAAGTGGTTCAACGTTTCAAAGCGCTCAAGCATCATCTTACGGGAGTCGTAGATATTCAAGCCGGCATCAACTTTTCGGAGAAAAATCAAGGCTATCAGCTGGTATTGAGCGTTCGTTTTGAAAATAGAGCGGCTTTGGAGGCGTACGGACCGAATCCGGAACATCAAGCGGTTGCGGCGTTGATCCGGGAATTCGGACGAGTGGACAGTATTATAGTTGATATTGAAATCTAAAGCTCACTTCGAATAAATCGGCAGTAAATTAAGCTTCGTCTTGTAGCCTCAGGCTCGGATGAAGCTTATTTTTTGCCAGAATGCTAGGGGGATCCTTCTATTGTTCTCATCAAGCATGGGCTCCTTAAGTATCCTTTTTTCTCTGAGGGGCGTATAATGATCATAGGCTGATAGATTTCCAGCAGTACATAATCTAGGAGTGATTCTACGTATGCACAGCGGTTTTTTAAGAGGCTTTACACACCGGCACGAAGCTCCGGTTCAATATATATTGCGGCTTGATGACCGTGAGGTCCAGCTTAATGATTGGATGGGGGAGCAGCTTCACATTCAGTTTTTACATGAAATCCGATGCGTCCACTGCAATAGAAAAATTAAAAAAACATATAATTCCGGTTATTGTTATCCCTGCTTTATCGCTTTAGCCGAAAATGACCTTTGTATCGTTAAGCCTCATGAATGCCATTTTGATCAAGGAACGTGCCGCGATGAAGCTTTCGCACAAACCCACTGCATGGTTCCACACTATGTATATCTTGCGGTGAGCAGCGGCCTTAAAGTAGGTCTAACCCGGAAGGGTAACCAAATGAAGCGCTGGACGGATCAAGGGGCCGTTCGGGCGATTCCCATCGCGGAGCTCCCGACAAGAAAGCTTGCGGGAGAGCTGGAGTTTGAACTTAGCAAGCACGTGATGGACAAAACGGACTGGCGTAAAATGTTAAAGGGTGAAGTCAGCGAGGTGGAACTGCTTCAAAGCAGAGAAGAAATTCTCGCCCATGTTCCGGATGCCTTTAAGCCGTATTTGCTCAATGAAACAGAGGTATTCGAATTCGTTTACCCGCAATTGGAGTCGCTTCAGAAAATCAAGACGTATGACCTGGACAAATCACCAGTGATTACGGATCGTCTGATCGGGATCAAGGGCAGCTACCTACTGTTTGAGCAGGCGGTCATGAATGTGAAAAAATTCAGCGGATATAGGGTATCCATATCCCGCGGCGCCGGGCAGGCTGCGCAGTAATAACTAATCAATTGTCGACTTCGGATGATGAGCTTCATCTGTTTATCTGTTTATACAATGGATGAGTCAATTCGGTTTACGTTGTCCGTACTTACGCAAGCATATAGGGGTTATGGTTCTTCAGGAAGCAAAAAAGCACGATCCACCTGCAACTGGCGGTATCGTGCTTTCCATTTTTCAGGTTACGCTTCCTGTGCCCATTCCTTGAGGGTACGGTCACGCGGAAGGAAGAAGGTCAGTAGGCCGATCAGAGGAAGGAAGCTGACCATCTGCATGACCACGGGAAGATGCAGTATGTCGATCAGCCCCCCGAGGGCCACGGCTCCCAATGCCCCCAGACCAAAGGCCAAGCCCGTGACCAGTCCGGACACAGTTCCAATTTTGCCTGGAATCAGCTCCTGAGCATAAACGACCGTGACCGAGAAGCTCGATAAGATGATGAATCCGTTGATGAGCAAAATGACGTACGCCCAAAACGCATTGGCATAAGGTAAAACCGCGGCCAGCGGTGCGGAGCCTACCATGGAGAAGAAGATCAGGTTGCGCCGTCCGAATTTATCGGACAGCGGACCGCCCATGAAGGTGCCGAGTGCGCCTGCCGCAGCAAACAGGAAGATGTAGATCTGGGCCTTTTCCAAAGGAATGCCGAACTTTTCCATCAAGTAAAACGGATAATAAATGGTAACTCCGGCATGGTACCATGACCGGGCGAACACGAGAAAAATCAAGGTCAGTACGGCAAACGTAATCTGTTTTTTGCGCAAAGGACTCATGACCCGTACGCCGTTCTTTTTTGCCGCGGGCGGATGAGCTGCGATATAGCCGCTGTACCAGCGTGAGATAAAGAGCTGAACAAGAATGGCCAGACCGGCTACCGCCGTGAACCAGATTGCTCCGAATTGTCCGAGCGGTACGAAGATAAGGGCTGTCATCAGCGGTGCCAGGGATTGCCCCGAGTTGCCGCCGACCTGAAAGATCGATTGCGCGAGTCCGCGTCTTGAGCCTCCGGCCATGTAGGCTACCCGCGAGCCTTCCGGGTGGAAGACGGCGGAGCCGAGTCCGACGAGCAGTACGGACAGCAGAACCAGCCAGTAATTCGGCGCCAGAGCCAGTCCCAACACCCCGATGAAGGTGAAGCCCATTCCCAGGGGCAGCATGTAAGGGGAAGGACGGCGGTCCGAATATAGGCCGATGACCGGCTGCATGACCGAAGCGGTCATATTGAGCGCAAACACGATAAGACCCGATTGCATGTAGGTCAAATTCATCGAATCCTTCAAAATCGGGAGAATCGCCGGTATGACCGACTGAATCGAATCATTGAACAAATGGACCAAGCTGATGGCAAGCAGTATACGAAATACGGTTGGTTTCGCATTGGACTCCGGGGCCTTCTGAAAGACCGGTCCCGAAGCCGCCGCTCCGGTTTGCGCCTGCATGGCAGAACGCTCCTTTCCTGACGGATTAGGCTTTTACGGTCTAATCCTTCTGTTTCGTTGTTCCGAGCGCTTCACCCATGGCAACCCTGCTCCCGACCTTTAAGTCTTGGCGCGGGATGAAGGTGCCCGTTTCGGTTAGCAGTACAATAGTAGATCCGAATTCGAAGTAGGCCAGCTCGTCACCGCGGCTTAGCTCCGCCGGAAGCGGGGTAACGTATTGAATGCTGCTGACATTTAACGCGCCTACCTTCACGACGGCGACTTCCCCGGTTTCATGCTGAATATAAGTAATCAAACGTTCATTGCGGCTGAGGACCCGCCGCATATGCTTGAGTCCGAAGTCATTCACCGGATATACCTTGCCTGCGATATGCTCCTTCTCCAGAATGGTGCCTGTCACGGGCGAATGAATCCGGTGATAGTCGGTGGGACTCAAATAGAGTACATAATAAAATCCATGCTTGTAATTGATCATACGGGGACTTTGATTCAGCAGCTCATCGATCGTATAGTCCTGCCCTTTCACATTGACGATCAATCCCTCCCGAATGTCGCCCATCCCGGTGATCAGCGAATCGACGGGGCTGACTACGGTATTGGGGGTATCATCGATCGGACGCAAACCGCTTTTTAGCCTTCGGGTAAAAAATTCGTTTAAAGAAGCATACTCATGAACCGCTTTTTCCGCATCCTGTTCGCGAATGCCGTAAGTGCGGATAAAGCGGGGAATCAGCGCTTTGCTGGCTTTGGATTTGGCGAAGGCTCCCGTCAGTTTCGACACGGTCTTGCGTGAGGAAAGCTCAGTCAGAAGCCGGAATAGCGAAATCTTCATAATGGAAAGGTTCACCTGTTTTCTCATAATGTAAGTAAGCGAATCTAACGCTTATCTTGACACAGAACGGAGCACAAAGCAATCATAAAACGACCCTTATAAAGCAAGAAAAGCTCCAGCAGGAGCATTTCTTGTCGGCTATAGCTAAAGCATTAAGCCTTATTGGCGGTTTTTGTATTCCCCGCAGGAAAGACAAGCGGCCAGATTAACCAGAATCGGCTGGCTTGATCCGGAGTATTTGGTGCAGTATACGGGGGTTTTGTACTTGGGGTCGGGAGAGATCATGGTGCAGTAGGCGCATTGGGATACCAGATCCGGTGTAATGAAACGCTCTGCTTCCCGCTGCATCGATATCATGTCATTCATCCCATCTCACCCTTCGCACGTGATAGCGCTTTAAATTAACAGCATATCGGTACAAAGCTCGAAAGTGCAAGCAATGATTATTGTATCAGAAGAAGGTGGGATTGGCTATAGCATTTTATGCAATATTTCTCCATTGACAAATAGTTCAACCGTGATATGATGTTCTATGTCACTAGGGGAGCCGCAAAGGCTGAGATTGGATCGGTAGATCCTAGACCCTCTGAACCTGATCTGGTTTATGCCAGCGTAGGAAAGTGGAGATCGTAGGGCACATGTGCCTTTTCTGTGCTTATATGGCCGCTTCCTTCATGGGGAGCGGCCTTTTTGCCGTCATTCTCCCTGCAGGCTCCCATGACATGATAAAAAAGGAGAGAGGATACCATGTCCAAACGCTTGAAGCTAACGGATATTTTGGTTACGGTCGTCATTGCGGTTGTGTTCGGTATCATTTATAGGGTATGGACCGACATCTATAACCTGGCCAAGCTTCCGGGCATCCAGCTTGACCAATTGATGTACGGAATGTGGTTTATGGCAGCAACCGTCGCATTCCTGATCATCCGCAAGCCCGGGGTCGCTCTGCTGGCGGAAGTGGCCGCAGCCTCCGGCGAGCTGATCACCGGTTCTCCGTACGGTGTTGAGCTGCTTACGTATGGAGTGCTGCAGGGGATTGGCGCGGAGCTGATTTTTGCCTTGTTCCTCTATAAACGATACTCTGCGACCGCAGCCGGTCTCGCCGGAGTTGCTGCAGGAGCGGCCGCGCTTGCGCTCGATTTTCTCAAAGGCTATCTTCTGGAATTGCAAACCTGGAGTCTGATTCTTTATATCGTCATGAGGTTTATCGGCGGGTATCTCTTCGGCGGGCCTCTGGCCTACCTTCTTGTGAAGGCATTGGAAAAAACCGGAGTCACCCAGCTTGTGCGTCCGGCGAGCGCCGACGATTATGAGGCTTTGGAAAGGAAGAGGGGGCAGTGAACGGAGGACAGCCATATGCGGACCATTTCATCGCCTGGGTTTCGCAGCTTAGGCTGAAGTTTCCGGGCAGTCCGTCGCTGCTGTTCGATGATTTGACGGCGGCCGTGCCTGTAGGGCAAAAGGTGCTGCTGCTTGGTCCAAGCGGCTGCGGTAAATCTACGCTTCTGCAGGTCTTAAGCGGGCTGATTCCTGAGGCATTGGAGGTGCCGCTCAAATATGAAGGCATCGGGATTCCCTCTTCGTGGGGGTACTTGTTTCAAGACCCGGACTCCCAGTTCTGCATGCCATATGCAGATGAAGAAATTGCGTTTGCGCTTGAGAATATCGGGATCCCCCATGAACGAATGCCGGAGATGATCAAGCAGTGTCTGGAGCAGGTTGGACTGGCTCTGGATGATCCTCATGTGCCGATTGCTGCGCTTTCCGGGGGAATGAAGCAGCGGCTGGCTATCGCCTCGCTGCTGGCGCTGAAGCCTGACGTCTGGTTTCTCGATGAGCCGACATCGCTCCTCGACCCGAAAGGGACGTCCGAGGTATGGCAAACCGTAAAACAAATCACTCAGGATAAGACCGTTATTATAGTAGAGCACAAAATTGACGAAATTGTCGATTTCGTAGATCGGGTGATCCTCTTTGACGTTCACGCGCGTATCACTGCAGACGGAAAGCCGGAGCATATTTTCCGGGATTACAAGCCGATGCTTAAAGAGTACGGAATTTGGTATCCGGGCGTGTGGGATGACCAGGAGAACCGGTTCCCAAAGGATAACGACCGATTTTTAAGCGGTCCTCCCAAGGAGAGGGAGCCTTTGGTCCAACTTCACGGGTTTATCGGCTATCAGGGGAACACCCCCAAGATCGAAGCCGATTCCGCAAGCTTGTATCCCGGGGACTGGGTTGCTGTGGTGGGAGAGAACGGCGCGGGGAAAAGCACCCTGCTTCAATCCCTGATGCAATTGATTCCAACCCGAGGCAGCTACAGGCTTGCAGGACGGCCGGTACAAGGCTTCGACGACATTAACGGTATGGCGGCTTATGTTTTTCAAAACCCGGAGATGCAGTTTGTGACCAACAGCGTGTATGATGAATTGGCTTTTAATTTCAGGCGCGACGGGGAATCCGAGGAAGCGACCCGGGAGAAAACCGATGAGCTGCTGCAGTGGTTCGGTCTCGATCGGCACCGGAATTTGCATCCGTATCAGCTGTCGCTCGGGCAGAAGCGCCGTCTCAGCGTAGCGGCGGCAACGGTAAAAGCGCAGCGGCTTGTTCTGCTTGACGAGCCTACCTTTGGCCAGGATGCCGCAAATACGTTCGCGCTGCTGGAGAAGCTGGAGACTTGGCGGCAGGAAGGGGTTGCCATTGTTATGGTCACGCACGATCCGGAAATTGTAAGAAGGTTGGCTACCCGGGTCTGGGAGGTGCGGCAGGGGCGTCTTGCCGCGGAGCTCAGCCCCGAAGAGTACACAAGCCGGTTCACGGCGGCATGCCCGCCGCTTACCGCAGAACCAAGGAGCTGATGGGCTGTGCCGTTTCGTTGGTCATACAAGGAAACGTGGCTGCACCGCGTCAACCCGGCCTTTAAGCTGGTCGTTTCCATAGGCATGTTTATGCTCGTACTGCTGACCCATAATTTGAATGTGGTTATCCATATGACCTGGATGCTTGCGCTATTGTTCTTTGCAGCAGCCGGCCATCCGATGCGCCGGCTGCTGCTTTTGACGCTGCCCTTCGCGCTGATGTTCGTATCGTCGGCGACGTCCATGGTGTTTTTCGGCAAAGGAGAGACGACCTGGCTGCGCTGGGGACTCATACACATCACGGAGGAAAGCTTCTATCGCGGCATGCATATCGGGCTGAAATCGGTCAATATGGCGCTGATCGGCCTGCTGTTCGGACTGACGACGAGTCCCGTCCGGTTGTTTTATTCCCTGATGCAGCAGCTGCGGCTTCCGGCCAAGTATGCTTACAGCTTTATGGCCGCTATGCGGCTGCTGCCGATGGTGTCCGACGAATACCGCACGCTGAAGATGGCTCTCAAGGTCCGCGGCGTAAAGAGAGCCAATGGGATCCGGGGCTGGGTGGAAGCCCTCCAAAGGTACGCCATTCCGCTGCTGGCTCAAAGTATTCGCCGGGCCCAGCGGATCGCAGTAGCCATGGAGGCCAAACGGTTCTCTTTGGTCAAGCAGCGTTCCTATTACTATCTGATCGGCTGGTCGGGCAAGGATGCCATACTGATCGCTGTCATGCTGCTGATCTGGATCGTCGCGCAATGGCTTGGACAGGAGTTTCCGTATTTCGGCATCAGCGATGTAAGAACAAGTTAGAAGCTGGGCTGTTAACGAATCTGAATGGAGAAACGGAGGGAATTTCCGATGAAATTTTCCGAACACCTTCGCCGGGCGGCGGATGCAAGCTGGAAGGCCAGCTTCGAGCATCCGTTCGTTCGCGGCATTGGCGACGGCACGCTGCCGCTCAGCTGCTTTCGGCATTATGTGCTGAACGACGCCTATTATTTGTCGCAGTTTGCAAGGGTGCAGACATTGGGGGCCGCCAAGGCCAACGATTTATACACCGTGAACCGTATGGCCATACATGCTCAGGGCACTTATGAAGCCGAGCTGGCTCTGCATGAGAAGTTCTCGAAGCTGCTGGGCATCACCGAAGAGGAACAGAAGGCATTCGAGCCGGCGCCGACGGCCTACGCTTATACATCGCATATGCTGAGGGCGGCGTATTCCGGACAGCTGGGCGACATCATTGCCGCTATTCTGCCGTGCTACTGGCTCTATTACGAGATCGGAGAAAGGCTTGCAGGCTGCACACCGGAAGAGCCCATCTACCGGGAATGGATCGCCGCCTACGGAGGCGAGTGGTTCCGCGAGCTGGTCGAGGAGCAAGTTGCAAGAATGGATGAGCTCGCGGAGCAGGCGACGCCGCAGGACCGGGAACGGATGCAGAACCTTTTTGTGATCAGCAGCCGTTATGAGTATATGTTCTGGGACATGGCTTACCGTCAGGAAGCCTGGCCGATATAATACGTGCAAACCGCAGCGCCGGCAGCTGCGGTTTTTTATCGTGCCGTCTACACGCCCGGCTGCTGTCCGCCGTCGATAACAATTTCCGTACCTGTAATCGAAGGAACGCGATCGGACACAAGCAGCAGCGTCATAGCCGCGATTTCTGCAGGATCAACCACATGCCCCAGCGGAATGGCGGCGTTCAGCTCCGCATTTTGGGCTTCGACCGTAATCCCCTTAGCCTTAGCATTTTGCTCCGCCAGCCGTTGCATTCGTTCCGTAGCCGTGGTGCCGGGCGAAATCGCATTAATTCTTACATTGGACCGGGCCAGCTCCTTGGAGATTCCTCTTGTAAAGTTAAGCAGAGCCGCATTGGCGGTGCTGCCGGCCAGAAACGTCGGACCCGGAGTCCGCCCCGCCCCTCCGACGATGTTGACAATGCGCCCGTCTCCTTGACGGATCATGTGCGGGGCGGCTTCCTTGACCATGCGAATATAGCCGAGCAGCTTCAAGTTCCAAGCTTCCAGGAACGCTTCCTCGGGCATCTCAAAAAACGCACCCGCCTTAGCCGATCCGGCATTATTGATCAAAATATCGATGCGGCCAAAATGCTCCATCGCGGTGGATACCGCTTGTTTGACGGTCTCCGGCTTGCGCATATCCCCGTTCACTGTGACGATGCGTGAAGCGTCCTTCTCCGGATAATCTTGCAGGATGGCGGCTTTCGCTTGCTCCATGCGCTCCGTGTCCCTCGCTACCATCACGATGGAAGCGCCTTCTTCGAACAGCGCTTTAGAGCAGGCTAATCCGATTCCGGCGCTTGCTCCGGTGATAATGGCTATTTTACCGTTAAGTCCCAAATTCATCCCCATTCTCCTCCTTCTTTGGCAGCATTTCCTTGCCTCCTTCTATTTTACACCATGTGTATGCCCCCTGTAGATGAAAATATGAAACATGGCGGCATTCCCGTCCAGTGACGTTTTTTCTGTTCCCTATCAAATAGAGATAAATCATAGAAAGCAAAAATTAACAATATCTTCACTTGGGCCTGATGCTCCGTTAATTCATCTCCGACTATGATAAAGATGTCTAGACACCCATGGATCTCAGCCGCCGCATCGAAGCGGTATTCCGTGGTGGAGACCGTAACGCATTATTTTATCGGCTACTATGCGTACCATCCGCGTGATGACGGACCTACAACGTTAGATCGGCATGAGAATGATCTGGAGGGCGTGCTGTTGGTTATTCGCAAGAATGGATCGGAGTACGGTACATTTCAATTAATGGAAACCTGCGCTCACAACCAGTTTTATCAATACACCAACGATCCTTCCATTACGGGGGGCACGGACAATGTGGACGGAGGCGTGCTGTTTAACGGCTCGTATCCGAAAGTGTTTATTCAAGCCAACGGGCAAAGCCCATGGGGTGGACACGGGGTTTATGCTTATGACGGAAGCTCTGCGCCCGGGGGAGACGGGATTGTATATCAACCCGGTACGGCGGCGGATGAAGTAACGGACGCCACAGGCAGCTATACCCATAAATACAGTTATGCCCTTCTTTCTTTTGATGACTTCTGGGACCGGCGTACCGACATTGGCGACGGGAACACGTTTGGTGCATGGGGGAAGCAGGATGGAGATACTTACGGTGCAGATGCCGCCGCTATGCCATGGGTGTGGGATGATTCGGATGACGGCCCAACCTTCAAAGGAGATTTCTTAAGCGATCCTGCTCATATGGTCGATACACAACTAAACGGTTTAGGGGATTTTTCCCATCGGTATGTGAATCATCCTTATTATACACATAGGCTTCAGGTCTCTAGCGCACGGGATTCGTTTGGCGGCAAAAGCGATATCTATGTGAAGCGGGAAGCGAACGGAAACCGTGTGAGTGATGACCGGCTTTGGAAGAAGAACGATGCGTCGATCGGATCGGTTTATCCAGTGTTCTGGGGAACGATGGATGCCGTTATCGGCAGCCAGTATAGTTCCGCATATAACGACAGATACGTTACCGAGCCGGCAGGTGCGCTGATGAAGCTGATCGTCAACGATTCGGACGGCTCAAGCGGAGACGACGAAATGGGAGTATTGAGCGCTTCCCCGGCTGCGGGACAAACCGTCACCTGGAACGACGCCTTTACTTCAAACGGTCAAGCGAAAGTAACGGCAGAGATTCAAGCGGTAAGATAAACGCAGGGAGGCCGGAAGGCTTCCTTTTTTTGTTGCCTATCGAAGCATCATAATCCAGGCGGGGTCTCAGGATATCAGCAAAATCCTCGGAATGATGTTTGCTGGAACGTTTCCATCGGCTGTCCAACAACGACAGCTCCGTTTATCTCTTGACGAATGAAGAGGATGCCGGGTACGACGGGATTCTCTTCGGCGGAGACCAGCTGTCAGAAGGCTGGGAAAGGCTGGCGAAGAGGATGCAGCTGCGCTGCGGGGTGTGGAAAGCTCCTCATCACGGTATGGACGATGCTTTTAATGCAGCAATGCTTCGCTTGATCCGTCCGGAGGTTGTGGTTGTTCCGATTTGCTCTAAACGCGCCGGACCGCTTCGGACATATTGGGCCGGCTTGAACTTGGAGGAACCGGGTCAAGAGGTTAATCTGCTGATCACAGGGGATGTGGCGCCAGGTACGTCGAAGCTTATCATGGATGGAGCTATCCTTGTATATAGGTTAAGCCGGTCCGGGAACTTCATAACGGTTAGGTAATTCCAAACAACATCCCCCTACAGTCTTTTGTCGAATGACGGGGCCGCAGGGGGCTGTTGTATCCTATCGTTTCAGATACAGCGGATAATCGACCGATGAAGGCACTTCAATCCAAATCATGCGCAAAGGACCGTCGGAGGCGGCTTGCAGGACGACTTCGGCTTCAGACGGAGCGTTCATCACGATGAAATCCTTATGAGCGAACGACGTCTTCTTGGCACGGGAGTCCTCGACCAACCCGGCTCCGCGGATGGCGAGTGCAGTTAAAGTCCGTCCTGCCGGAATAACGTGCCGAATGGTGCCGCCTGGCTTTACTTCCAGATCCCACATACGCGCATCGGTGACAAGCTCAATAGGTGAACCGTGTCCAATAACCGTCTTTTGCATGAAGCTCTCTCGATGAACGGCAGGAAATGCTTCGTGTTCGAATTGGTTGTACGTTGGCGGCCGTTTCAGAGCGTCGCTTATCTTCGGTTCAAACCAAATTTGAAAGCCCTCCATGGAAGGGCCGATGAACCTCTCTTCATGAGACACGCCGGAGCCGGTTTGCATCACCTGCGCTCCGCCGGGACCTACGATGCTTCGGGTTCCGAGGGAATCCCCATGCTCCGCCTTCCCTTCGACGACATACGTCATGATCTCAAAGCCTTGATGCGGGTGAGGGGCAATGCAGCCTTCTTCCGGGGCGAATGCCCATGCCCAGTAAAATAAGGGACCGACCCGCTTTACGACGGACTTCTCGCCGGGAAAGCCGATCGGTTTTTGCTCTGTTATTTTGCCTCCGTCAAATGAGCCGGTTCCCTGCATAGCGGGAGTATAAACCAATACTTGCATCATACTCTAGGCCTCCTTATAAATAACCCGATGGACGGTCTGATTTTCGATGAAAATTTCCTTAAATTTAAGATAATTTACTTTAATTTAATTTAAGATTTCTGTCAAGCGCCCTGTCTTTTTGGTGTGCATATACAGCAATCCGGCCGGCTTCAAAGTCTCTTCTCTGAAGCCGGCGTATATGAGGTATCCGTGTCTGCTGTCATTTCATTACCGTTCCTTGTCCTTGGGACCAAGCGTTCGAAAGGGCATTACTCCGTCGTCTCAATCCTCAACCCAATCCAGGTTTTGCTGGTCGGGACCATCCTTGCGCTGCTTTGCTTCCTCAAGCCAACGCAGGCGGTAGCAGTTCATGCCGGCCTCCCCGAGCTCCTCGAGCAGACCATAGTTGGCCCATGCTCCTACGACAGCGCCAATGCCGGGAACCAGCTGCAGCATCTTGCGAAAGTCGATCGTATCCCGGTATTCCTGCTGCAGCTGCCGCCAATCGATGTGCTGCGCATAGGAATCGGCGGGAGGTAAAGCTTGCGCTGTTTCCGGCCACTCAGCAATGGTGCGGTAAAGCCCATGCTTTTTATTTTGGCTGGAGAAGGCGAGCTGAAACACATAGAGAATAAATAATCTTTCTCTGTAATCCAGCGTCGAATGTCCGTACACGTGAGCGAGCTCGAACAAAAATTTCATTTTGATGCCGATCAGAATGGGGAAATCCGCGATACCGAGCAGGATGCCGCCTGCACCTGCGCCCGCGCCTTCGGCAGCCGCCAGCTTTTTGTAAAAGGAGATCAGCTCCTCTGCTTTGTGATCACGCATAGCCAGGCTCAAAAAAGATAACGGTTCGTTTTTTGGGATAAAATCCATACTGAATAGAGCGGTTTGGACGATGCCCTTCACTGCAGTGGTGATGGTGGAGTGTACTTTCTCCGGAATGACCCGGTTTACCCGCATTTGCACCGCTTTGGACGTTTTTTCCAATAGTCCCGGCGGTTTGGTCAGTTCTTTCTCCCAACGGAGCAGAAGCTTTGCGATCTGTTGCTCGTATACGGTCAACTGGTGGTTCATTGCGATCCCCCGCTCGACGATAGGTCTATGTCCATACGTTGCTACTATTATACGCTATAATAATGGAAAAAAGGAGTTGTTGAGCATATGGTTAGCCGCTGCGGTTGGGTGAATGAAGATCCGCTGTATATCGATTACCATGATCATGAATGGGGGGTACCGGTTCACGACGACCGGAAGCTGTTTGAGCTGTTGATCCTTGAAGGAGTTCAGGCCGGATTAAGCTGGTATACGGTATTGAAAAAAAGAGAACGGTACCGCGAAGCGTACGACGGCTTCGATCCGGCAATCGTGGCCCGCTATGATGAAGCGAAGCTGGACGAGCTGCTTGCGGACCCCGGTTTGATTCGCAACCGCCTCAAAATTCGGGCGAGCGTTACCAATGCCCAAGCATTTGTTCGTGTGCAGGAGGAATTCGGCAGCTTTGACCGGTATATCTGGGGCTTTGTCGGTGGTAAGACCAAGCGTAATGCCTGGTGTTTGCTTCAGGAGGTGCCTGCCAGTACACCGGAATCCGATGCGATGAGCAAGGATTTGAAGAAAAGAGGCTTTACCTTTGTCGGCTCCACGATTTGTTATGCGTTTATGCAGGCCGCAGGCATGGTGATGGATCATACGACGGACTGCTTCCGGTTTGAAACCGGAGAGGCAGGCGTGTAGCGGGTCCGCTCCCTAGCCGGATCCTGGAATATTTGCTTTGAATTGGACAAGTGAGCCATTCCGCCCTTGCTGTCTCTTGAATACAATAAGGTAAGGAGATTTGCGAAAAGGAGGCAGCGCCATGCATCGTTTCGATGTAGCCATTGTGACGCCGGGGTCCTTTGTTATCCCTTCGGGCAAAAGCAGCTCTGTCGAGCTGGTAGTGGAGCAGGTGGCCAGCCGGATTAACAGCCATGTTCGACTGGTTGTCTTAGGCCGGCTGGGCGGCCTGCCGGCTTCGGAAGTATGTCAGGGGGTTAGTTACATTCGTGTAGCTGCCTCCTCCCCGCACCAGTACATCCGCAATGTCAGCCGACAGCTGGCTGTTCTTTGTCCCCAGGTGATTCAAGTGGAGAACCGGCCTAGGTTTGTCCAGTATTTGCGCCGGAGGTACCCGCAAACGCGTATATGGCTCTCGCTGCATTCTCTTACATTTATATCAAAATCTCGGATCGGCTCCAAAGAGCTGCGCCAATGTTTTGCCGCGGCGGACCGGATTGTGGTTAACAGCTGTTTTTTAAAGGAACAGATCGAGTTGATGGACCCGGGTGCCGCGAATAAAATTGCGGTGAACCATCTCGGCGTGGATGCGGGTCGCTTTATATCGAGGTGGTCACCCGAAGGAGCAACCAGACGGGAGATGATGCTGCATTACCAAGGATGGCAGGATCGGAAAATCATCTTGTATGTCGGAAGGCTGATCCCGATGAAGGGAGTTCATCATTTGTTGGAAGCCATGCCGCAGATCGTTTCGCAGGTGCCAAACGCCCTATTGCTCGTGGTGGGAAGCGCCTATTACGGCTCGGACAGGATTACGCCCTATGTCCTAAGACTGCACCGGATGAGTATAAAGCTGGAACGGTACGTTCGCTTCATACCTTATGTTCCGCACGAGGAAATCGATGACTGGTTCCGTCTGGCGGATGTACTGGTTGTACCGTCTGCGGATAAGGAAGCGTTTGGGCTCGTCAACGTGGAGGCTATGGCTTCGGGCGTTCCGGTGATCGCCACACGGGCCGGCGGTATGAAAGAGATTGTGGAAGACGGGGTAACGGGAAAGACGCTGCCGTTGTCGTCTTTGAGCTCGGAGCTTGCGCCTGCCGTCACATCGCTGCTGCAAAATGCGGAGGAAGTCCGGAGGATGGGAGAAAAGAGCATCAATAAAGTGAAGAATCAATTTACCTGGGAACATACGGCGGCAAGATTACTGGAGCTGTATCGGTTGGAAGGTATCCGTCTCTTAAACAGCGAAGCCTGATCGCCCGCAAAGCTTATGCGCCTGCCTATTTTTTATAGGGTGTATGACCTCCTAATAGGTGAATGCATATGTTATCAATGACTACTTTTGCAGGTTTTCATTGCAGCATAAAGTCATCACGGAATATAGGAGGGCACATATGAAAAAGGTGAGCCGCCGGAATTCCGGCAAAGTCAAACCGACACAAGGGAAGAGGGTCGGCACATTCATTAATGAACTGAGCTGGTTGGATGAGGTCGAAGAGACCGGCAGCCAGGGTGCTAATTCCGTCAGATCGATAAAAGAAGAGGCGACTCGGTCCGCGGTGCCGTCCGATGTAGATAGCACTTCTTTGAAGTCGTCGAATGGTTCGAGTAATGCATCAGTATATACGGACGATTTGGCTAATGAGTCGGTGACATCGGAAAAAATAGCCCGTTATGCCGTTGATGGATATAAAATTAAGCGCGGCAGCATCGGGAAGGATCATATTGCCGACTATGCGGTAGATGGTCCAAAGCTGGCTAATAACAGCGTGACCCAGCAGAAGCTGGCTCCCGGCGCGGTTACGGAAGAGCATCTGGCGGCCGGTTCCGTCACGACGGACAAAATTCAAGATCGGGCGATCAGCGGTATCAAGCTCCAAAATAACAGCATTACCTCGGAGAAGTTGGCGGACAAAACGATCGATGCGATGAAGATAGCCGAGCACTCGATTCACACCAAGCACTTGGCGGACGAAGCGATTACAGAAGAGCTGATTCAAAATCAATCCATTACTTCCGGCAAAATCAAAAGCGGAGCGATTCAAACCATTCATATCGCTAATGGAGCCGTCAATGCGGCGAAGCTTGCCGATGGTGCGGTTACCCCTGAAAAGCTCAAAGACTTATCAATCACAGCTGCCAAACTGGCGGACGGAGAGATCAGTTCGGCCAAACTGGCCGCCGGAGCAGTGACGGAAGATAAGCTGGGGCCATGGAGCGTTTCCACCGAGCATTTAAAGCTGAACTCGATTGTGCACGGTCATTTGACGCCTGGACTTGTCAAGAGCGACAATATCGCAGCAAAGCAGATTGAATCCGGCCATCTGTCGGATGGAGCCGTCGAATCCGTCCATCTTAAGGATGGAGGAATTACTTCCGCCAAGCTGGCCAAAGGGATCCTACAGGGGGCCCACCTTCAGGACGGAACTATTGAAGGGAAGCATGTCCAGCAGGGAGCGATCGAGAATAGGCATTTGTCGGCGCGAGCGGTCACCGGCGATAAGCTGGCGGCCTCCAGCGTCGGCGTATCCAATCTGATGGATGGAGCTGTGACGGCGGAGAAGCTGGCGGAGCACGCTGTGAGCTCCCGTAAGCTGGCCAAGGGCGCGGTGAAAAGCGAGCATTTGGCGCCTGGTACGGTAGGATCGGCACATTTGGCCGATAAATCGGTGCAAACCGGGCATTTGGCAGCCAAATCCATTGCTGCGGAGCACCTGCAGGATCGTATCGTGACTTCGGAAAAGCTGCAGGACCGAGCAGTCACGTCCGAGAAGCTCAGCAACGGGGCGGTACAGCAGCAGCATCTGCATGAGGGGGCCGTGCTTACCGGTCATCTGGCGAATCACAGCGTAACGACCTCTAAAATTTCAAGCGAATCGGTTTCAACGGATAAATTGACGAACCTTGCGGTCACAACGGCAAAGCTGGCGCATGCGAGCGTGACTCCCGAGAAGCTGGGCAAGGAAGCAGTACAGTCGGAGCATTTGGCTCCCGGTTCGGTGCAGCATGTGCATCTAGGGAAAGGATCGGTAAAGACGCAGCAGCTGGATGACGGTGCTGTGACCGCTGAGAAGCTGGCTAAAGGCGCTGTGACTGGTGCTCAGCTTGCCGAGGGAGCGGTTCGATCCGTGCATCTGGCCGAAGGTGCTGTGGACGCCAGCCGGCTTGCTCCAGGGATTATAGGAGCAGAGCACCTGAAGCAGGGCGCGGTTGGGGCATGGCAGCTGGCTGCCGATTCGGTAGGCGAAGCGCAGCTGAGGACGCAAGCGGTCACGACGGAGAAGCTGGCGCTTGGCGCAGTGGACAGCACCCGGCTGGCCGCCGGTGCCGTTGCGTCGGAACATCTGACCAAGAGATCGGTGGGGACGGTTCATCTTACCGATGAGTCGGTAGGCGAAGCTCAGCTTCAGACGCAGGCGGTCACGACGGAGAAGCTGGCGCCCGGAGCCGTAGACGGCAGCCGTCTTGCGGCAGGAGCCGTAGTGGCGGAGCACCTGGCTTCCGGAGCCGTAGGTTCGGTTCAATTGGCCGCCGGTGCGGTAGGTGAAGTAGAGCTGCAGCCGCAAGCGGTGACGACGGAGAAGCTGGCGCCCGGAGCCGTAGACGGCAGTCGTCTTGCGGCGGGAGCCATAGTGGCGGAGCACCTGGCCTCCGGAGCCGTAGGTTCGGCGCAGCTCGCAGCAGAATCGGTAGGCGAAGCCCAGCTCCAGGCGCAGGCGGTGACGACAGAAAAGCTGGCTTTAGGCGCAGTAGACAGCAGCCGTCTTGCCCCTGGCTCCGTCGGTTCAGAGCACCTGAGCCCGTTATCCGTAAGCTCGAAGCATCTGGCTTCCGAAGCGATAGGTGAAAATCATCTTCAGACAGGTTCGGTGACGGCGGAGAAGCTGGCCCCCCGCGCCGTAGTCGGCAGCCGGTTGGCTGAGGGCTCCGTCGGCTCGGAGCACCTGACCCCGTTCGCCATAGCATCGGAGCACCTGGCGAATGACTCGGTAGGCGAAGCTCAGCTTCAGCCGGGTTCGGTGACGGCGGAGAAGCTGGCGCCGGGTGCCGTAGACGGCAGCCGTCTTGCCGCAGGCTCCGTCGGCTCGGAGCACCTGACCCCGTTCGCCGTCACCTCGGAGCACCTGGCGGGCGACTCGGTAGGCGAAGCTCAGCTTCAGCCGGGTTCGGTAACGACGGAGAAGCTGGCGCCCGGCGCCGTAGAGAGCAGCCGGTTGGCTGTGGGCAGCGTCGGCTCAGAGCATCTGGCGCCGCTCGCCGTCTCCTCGGAGCACTTGATTCCCGACAGCGTGGGCTCAGAGCACTTGGCAAGCGAATCGGTCGGTGAGGTACAGCTTCAGCCGGGCTCGGTGACGGCAGAGAAGCTGGCGCCCGGCGCGGTGGTCGGCAGCCGGTTGGCCGCAGGCAGCGTGGGCTCGGAGCATCTGCTGCCATTGGCGGTGGAGGCAGAGCACCTGGCGAGCGAATCGGTCGGTGAAGATCAGCTTCAGCCGGGTTCAGTGACAGCAGAGAAGCTGGCGCCCGGTGCGGTGGTCGGCAGCCGGTTAGCTGCGGGCTCCGTGGCTTTCGAGCATCTGACCCCAGGCTCTGTCGGATTGGAACACATCGTTTTTGAGGCCGTAGGCGAAGATCAGCTGGGTCCGGAGGCGGTAACAAGGGAAAAGCTGGCGCCTGGCGCGGTAGACGGCAGCCGGCTGGCCGCGGGATCCATCTCGGCGGAGCATATAACCCTGGGGGCGATCCGATCGAAGCACCTGGCCGCCGATGCGGTTGGTGAAATTCAATTGAGGCCGTACGCGGTGACCATGGAGAAGCTGGCGCCCGGCGCGGTGAATGAGAGAAGTTTGGCCGCGGGAGCGATTACCGCGAAGCATTTGAGTGATGAATGTATTGATGGACTTCACATTAAACAGGAGACGATATCGGGCTATCATTTGATTCCCGGCACGATCTCGCTTCTTCATCTTGAACCTGCGCTTCAAACGCTGCTCAGCGGATTGTCCGCCATGGAAGTCCGTCAGGAAACAAGCGATCCCGCTGATTTGGAGCCCATGGCAAAAATTCAATCGGTAGACGCGTGTTCAGTCGCGGAATCGATTGCCGCAGAATCGGAGAATCCGGCCGATGATCCGGTAGTTGAATATGATGAAGCGGATACTCCTGAGATGACGGATGATTTGTCTTCAGCAGATTCGCAAGAGTCGATTGAAGTTGCGGAAGAAGCCGATGCTTCTTTCGAGGCCCCTGACCTTTCGGCCCTGCTTGGCCTTGCCAAAGCTCCTAATATCGAAGAGAGCACGGAATCGGAAGAGGACCTGGGGAATAATAACATCGTTTTGCACTCGATATTCATCGAATCGGAGACATCCCCGGATCGTGAGGCTGTCCTGGATGATCAGCCGGTTTTACCGGTGCAGGAGAGTTTACGGAAGCTTCAGACGCAGCAGTTTGGTCTAAACGTCTTTACTCTGCCTGCCGATTCGGACCGCGTTACCATTCAAGTGACCTTCGAACGGCCGTTTGCCGATGTAAACTATGCGCTTGTAGGCACCACAAGTCATCCCGGGGGGTACGCCGTAATTCAAAGCAAGGAAACCGACTGTGCCGTTATTGAAATCGTACGCTGCAACACGGTGGAGGAGCTTCAAGGGACTATCAACTGGATTGCGATGGGTATGGCATATGAATAAACGGATAAAGACTTGTTCCCGGCGGGGGCGAGTCTTTTGCCGTTTTCTTCATCATGGTCATGTAATGCTTGTCCATAGAGAAATATTGGTGTAAAGAGGTATATGTCCATAATTGGTACAAGGGTAATGCTTTCATAAGGATGACGTTGTAATCCGGCCGGATGATACGATTGTGCTTGATCGGACGCTCGAATGCACCCGTGTGGGTCTGGGGTTACGCCGTACCGGGCTATCACCAAATGCTGACAGAGCTTTACGAGTGGATGGCCGGTCACGGATTTTCGGACGCTGAGTAATCGGCGTTCTTTTTTTGTGGGAAAAGAGTGTAAGGGAAGGGCAGCTGGATGGATGCGGGACAGAGAGTAGGAAAAGGAAGCTGGCTCCCAACCATTCCTCGCAATTAAAGCTGCCCGGGGGTGGAAAAGAAAAGGACGAATCATCGTTTGAGGCTTTTGCATCATGTGTTTGTTTGGCATGTCGGGGACTCGATGCAGTGGGTTAGCAGGTGCTTGGCATAAGCCATCGGATTTTCGTAGGCGGCCTTCCATACATCCAGCATACCGGCTTCCCGAAAGCTGTATCGCTGGTCTTTTCCATTGCATTCAATAAACAGGGGGAAACCGTCAACCGTCAAGCCGATATCCATTCCAAGGTCGGCCAAGTCAGGCAAATGCTGTCCCAGATGATAAGCTATTCTTAATGCCAGATCAGATATATCTTGGATCACTTTCTTTGGATGCAGATGGGGATACTCCTCCTGCAAAATGTCCTCCAGCCGGTAAACTTTTCCCCCTTGGGCTAAATTCGTCAAAAAACGGCTTTTGGAAGCAACCTTGGCCACATATCCCGTAATCTGCCACTCTCCCGTAAATCCCCGCTGTACGGATACCCGAATATCAAAAGGACATTTCTTATAGGTTGCCAGAGGCAGGCATTGCTGAACGATATATTTTCCCTTTATTAATCTGCGCTTCAGAATCGGGGGGAGACAGGTCCCCCGAAATTTTACCGTTCGCCATGTTTTGTTGCGTTCGCTGAGTGAGGCCGGGCAGTTCAAGATCCAGCCGGACGGGGTGCGTTCCAGCTTCATGACCCCTCGTCCTACGCTGCTTTTATTGGGTTTAATGATGATTGAATCGAACTGTTTCATCATTTCTTTGACACTGGCGGTGGTGGCCAGGCAAGTTCTCGGCAAATGGGGGATGAAGGCGGGGTTTCCGGTCAGCAGATTGTGGATGGTTAGCTTGCCGTAACGGTTCCAACGGTTAAACACCAGCCTTCCTTCCTCGGACAACGATTGAAGCTTGCGCATTTCCCGCATACCTGGATAGAGGGCACGGTTATGAATGACCTTCGGTAAAGGAACGGCGGTCAAATGAAATCTGCCGTCGGCTGACGGGACATATCCTTTTACATAAGCCTTTCCGGTCTTCACATCGAGAAGACGAAAAAAGCATGGCGTCAAGCCGAATCTCTTGCCTGCCTCTACGTAAAAATCAATCCTCTCATGCATTGTTTTTCCTGAAGGTATTCTGCGGTGCAGCTGATCGTTGATAAGGATGCCCACGTAGGGAGGTAGCATCGTACTCACTCCTTTGTCCTAAGCATCGGACCTTCCTTGACCTTATAGTATATGTAGTGGGGAAATAGGGGGTATGGACACGTGACGTAGGCATTCAACGGGATATTTGCCTGTACGGGTCAAAAGCCAATTTTATGGAGGAGAGGTTATTGGTCTATGTCCATAACCCTCAAGGCGCATATCCTTTTAAGAGTAGTGCTTTTGTGCATAATGAATTTGTCCATTTCCACTTGGGGTAAAGGAAGGTGCTTTTAATGAAGGTTCGTAAAGCAATTATTCCGGCAGCCGGCTTGGGCACCCGCTTTCTTCCCGCAACCAAAGCCATGCCGAAAGAAATGCTGCCGATCATCGATAAGCCGACGATTCAATTTATTGTGGAGGAGGCTGTAGCTTCCGGAATTGAAGATATTATCATTGTAACGGGCAAGGGGAAGCGGTCGATTGAGGATCATTTTGATGCCGCGTTCGAGCTTGAGTATCACCTGCTGCAAAAAGGGAAGGTGGAGCTGCACCAGAAAGTGCAGGAGCCTTCCCGAATGATTGATATCCACTATATTCGTCAAAAAGAGCCGATGGGCTTGGGGCACGCGATTTGGTGCGCCAGAAAATTTATCAAGAACGAACCGTTTGCCGTGCTTCTCGGCGATACATTCGTACAGGGGAGCCGCCCTTGTTTAAAGCAGATGATGGAATACTTTGACCGCTACAAAACGTCGGTGATCGGCGTGCAGCCTGTTCATGAAAATAAAGTGTCCAATTACGGGATCATCGACGCTCAGCCCCTGCATGATCACTTCTATGCGATTTCCGGACTTGTAGAAAAGCCGAAGCCCGAGGATGCTCCCTCGAATCTGGCGATGATCGGACGATATATTTTGACCCCCACGATCTTTGATATCCTTGAATATCAGGAAGCGGGGTTCGGTCAAGAAATTCAATTGACCGACGCCATCTCGAAATTGAATGAGCTGGAAGCCGTCTATGCGTGTGAGATCGACGGGGTATGGCATGATGTAGGAGATCAGGCCGGATATGTCCGTACGATGCTCGCGATTGCCGCACAGAGAGAAGATATAAAGCCTCATCTGTTCGAAGCATTGCAATCGCTTTTGAATCAGCGGGAAGCAAGGCAGGAGATCATCGATGACGATTGATTTTTTGGTCGTGGGCGCGGGATTTTCCGGTTGTGTGTTGGCTCGTGAGCTGGCAGTCCGGCTTAATAAACGGATATTGATCGTCGATTCAAGAAATCACATCGGCGGCAATGCGTATGACTGCTATGATGAAGCGGGCATCCTGATCCAGCCTTATGGGCCGCACATCTTTCATACCAACAGTAAAAAGGTCTTTGATTATTTATCCCGGTTTACGGAATGGAATTTATACGAACATCGTGTGTTAACCCATGTTGACGGACGAAAAGTGCCGATACCGATTAACTTGGATACGATCAACGAGCTGTATGGGCTCAGGTACTCCGAGAAAGAGCTCGAAGCGTTTTTCGATTCGGTTCGGCAGCCGGTGAATCCCATTGTCAATTCAGAAGAAATCATCCTCAGTAAAGTGGGAATCGAGCTGTATGATAAATTTTTTAAACACTTTACGAAAAAACAGTGGGATGTGTGGCCTTCGGAGCTGGATCCCTCGGTTTGTGCAAGAATACCGGTGCGAACAAACAGGGACCCCCGGTATTTCACCGATAAATATCAGGTGATGCCGAAGCACGGATATACACGCATGTTCCAAAGAATGATCGATCACCCGAATATATCGCTCATGCTGCAAACGGATTTCAAACAGATTCAAAGCCTTATTCCTTACCGGTATTTAATTTATTCGGGACCGATCGATGCGTTTTTCGATTACAAGTTCGGCAAGCTGCCATACCGTTCACTGCAATTTAAGCTTGAAACATGGGATAAACCGTTTTTTCAGGAAGTGGGCGTTGTGAATTATCCTGCGGCCTATGATTTTACGAGAATTACCGAGTTCAAGCATATGACAGGGCAGCAGCACCCTAAAACGACGATTTTGTACGAATATCCCTCGGCAGAAGGAGACCCGTATTATCCGATTCCAAGAGAAGAAAACACCTGGATCTACCAAATGTATAAGCAGGAAGCGGAACAGCTGGAGAACGTCTGGTTTGTAGGACGCCTCGGAACTTACAAGTACTATAATATGGACCAAGTAGTAGCGCAAGCCTTGACTTTATTCGAATGCCGGCTAAAAGATCTGCCGTGAGGCAGAGGATGACAAGAAGGGGATAAGAAATTCACCGGAGGTCTTGGCTGTGGCCGGTTTGAATCCAAAGAAGACTGATGTATGGGAAGGAGTGAGCCGTTTATGATATTCTGTACGCTTGCCCGAAAGGAACAACGGATGGCTGCCGTTGTCCTGGCGAAATCGATTAAAAAATTTCATCCCCTTGCCCGGATCGTACTCTGTCTGGCAGACCATCATGCGCCTGCAGATCAAGTTTCTTTATTCGATGAAGTGGTGACCGTGACCAATAACGGGTTCCCTTTTGATTCGGCAGAAAGCTGCTGCGCCGCCAAAGCATACCTGCTGAGGCATATGCAGGCCTCCTTCCCGGACGAGAAGATCATCTACCTGGATCCGGAAATCAAGCTATTCGCTTCATTTGACGAGATAGAACATTTGCTGGAACGGCACGATATTATCGCAGTTCCCTATCATTTGGAGCCTTGGGATGTGGAGGATTATACTTGGGAAATCGAACGGCTGCAGAACGGTTTTCTTCATGCAGGTTTCCTTGCGCTTCGAAACTCGGAAACCGGTAGAGCGTTCACGCAGTGGTGGTCGCGGCATATCGATGAAAGCTATTACGGCGCCTCCAAAGACGGTAGGGCGGATCATAAATGGCTAAGCTTGGGCTTGGTGCCCTTTCAAATCTATCTGCTGAAGGACTCTGCCTATCACGTCGCTGCCTGGAATGTGCACGAAAGCGGCAGGACGGTGTCTTTGTCACCAGAAGGTCAATACTTGGTTCATGGCAAGCCGCTTCGTTCCTTTCACTTTACGAATCCTGACGGGCTCCTTGACCAGCGCCTGGAGGCTTTTATTCCTAACCTTGGACAGCCGGTTTACAAGCTGCTTCAAACGTATAGAGTAGAGCTGGGGCGCACTAATTCATCTTGGACATAAGGAGAGCAGGTTCATGATCATTTGTACTCTGACTACAGCCGGTCAATTATTCCGTGCAAAGGTAATGGCTAATTCCGCCAAAAAGCATCATCCCGACGCCAAGGTAGTGGTTTGCCTGATCGAAAAGACCAGGCATCCTGCAGAAAGAAGCTTCTCATGGTTCGACAGCGTAGTGCTCGCAAAAGATCTCGGCATTCCGAGCTTTGAAGCTTACTTATTTAAACGAAATGCTCATGAAGCCTCCCTTGCGCTTAAAGGCCACTTTCTAAAGTATGTGTTCCGGACTTATCCGAAGGAGAATGAAATCGTGTTTATTGATTCAAAAACACAAATTTTGAGTCCTTTAGATGAAGTGAGAGAAGCCTTGCGTGATCATTCCATGGTATTGACACCGTACGCGGCCAGGGATGAAGGGGAGAGTTATGATGTTCACGGTATGTTTAACATCGGCTTTATTGCGTTAAGCCGAACGGGAGATACCGGACGTTTTCTGGATTGGTGGATTAGCCGGTTGGACCGGTATGGTTATGATGACTATCAAAAAATAGGACTTTTTAATGAACAAAGCTGGATGGATTTGGTCCCCGTTTTGTTCGATGCGTACATCCTGCGCCATCCCGGATATCATACGGCGTTTTGGAATGGCCAGGAAAGCGCGACATCCATCGCAGTCAGTCCGGACGGGCAATATACGGTTCTTGGGCAGCCCCTCCGGCTGTTCCATTTCTCCAACATGACCGGAGTATTGGTGAGCTCTATGAAAAGGGTTCTCCTTAATAAAAAAGAAGCGTTGTACCGGTTGCTGCACTCCCATTGTAGAGAGCTTAAACGAATGGGGCAAACGGACGCAAGCCGCATTCATTGGAGTTATGATTACTATACGAACGGTAAGAAGGTGTCTCAAAATGCCCGCTCCTTTTTCAGGGAAAAGCCGGAGCTCGCACTGAAATATCCAACCCCCTACCAATATTCCAACCGGACCTTCAGATCTAATCCGCCCTTACGAATTGTTCAAGTGGTCTCCAATATCCCGGATGCCTATCCGTTACCCCCCGTCGATCAAGGAGGTACGGAAAAGATGGTCTACGAATTAACAGAAGAGCTGGTAAAGCGAGGCCATCAGGTGTATCTGTATGCCGCTCAAGGAAGCACCAGCAGTGCGAAGCTAATGGCCTATCCATCCCATATTCGTTCAAAGCATATCGGAAAATACGTACAGAGCACGCTCCCCACGCAAGTGGATATCATCCATGATCATACATTTAACTCGGCTGTCGCCCGGCGCAAATGGAAGGTTCCTGCGCTGTGCACCCAACATATTACACGGAATTACGGGGTCCCCCATTCCGTTTATGTCAGCAAGAGGGCGCTGGAAGTGATAGGAAAAAATAGAGGCTTCCACGTCTATAACGGGATCGATCCGGAGCAATATGAATTCAGTGAGGAGAAGCGGGATTACCTGCTCTTTATGGGAAGAATTATTAGAGAAAAAGGAATTCTGCAGGCGATAGAGGTTGCCGAGAGAACGGGACAAAAATTGATCATCGCCGGACCGTTGAAAAACATGCAGCTATATGAACACGAAATAAAACCAAGGATTGCAGGCAATCCCCAAATCGAATATGTCGGTTCGGCAGGCGGCAAGCAAAAACAAGAGCTTCTTAAGCATGCCAGATGTGTCCTGTTCCCTACCTTGTGGGAGGAGCCCTTCGGTCTTGTTATGGTTGAGGCGATGGCTTGCGGTACTCCGGTGGTTGCACTCGCCAACGGGTCCGTACCGGAAATTATGGGCGGTTTCCCAAATCTTATCTGCACGACGGTCGATGAGATGGTTCAGAAAGTGCTTCACGAACCGTTTCCGGCTCCCCGTGAACTGCGTGAGTATGTGGAAAGACACTTTACAAACAAGATGATGACGGAGGGGTATTTGGACATTTATGAGCGCTTAAGAAGAAAAGCCGGGAAGACGGGGAGAACAAAAGGGATCAAGCCGATGAAAAGGGTAAAGAAAGGCTGAAGAAATGAAACAAGAGTCAAAAGGAAAATAAGATAGCTGTCCGCTTAAAAAACTAATAAAGAGGAGGGAGCACTCATGAAGGGAAAGCGCAACCTGGTTGTCGCCAGAGTCGGAGATCGTTCACTCCACCATGAGTGGCTGCAGCCGGCGGAATACAAAAATTTCGACCTGTGTCTCAGCTACTACGGTGACAAGAAGGATCGATATGCCCAAGACGCAGAGTATTACTTTGAAAGCAAAGGAACCAAGTGGCCTAAGCTTTACGAGCTGATGGAAACGATGGGGGATCGTATTTTGGAATACGATGCAATATGGTTTCCGGACGATGACATCAGCACCGATGCTCAAAATATCGGACGGATGTTCCAGCTGTTCCACGAGCAAGAGCTCATGCTGGCGCAGCCGGCCCTGACGAAAAACGCTTTTTTTCAAGTGACGGTCCGCCACATTGATTATAAATTAAGATATACAAATTTCGTCGAGGTCATGGTGCCCATCTTTTCAAGTGAGGCCCTGCGCATTTGTTGGCCGACGTTTCGAAATAATTTGACCGGATGGGGGCTGGAGCATGTCTGGGCTAAGCTGCTGAACTATCCCCGTAAGAAAATGGCGATCTTGGATGAAACGCCGGTGGAGCATACAAGGCCTCCGGGGCAGGGAGATTTATACAGCAATATTCGATCGGAGCTTAACATTAATATCCTGGAGAACAACGAAACGAAAATGCTGGAGGACTATGGCATTACAGCCCCTAAGCCAGATGAGATCAAGCATTATGACGGGATCAAAATCTGGGATCCGATGGCAAAGCTGCGTGAGAAAGTGAAGCCGGAACCGGGGAGGGGAAAGCGTACGGGAGCAAGGGGGAAAAACCGTAGGATGACTCGGGCTGCATCCGGAAAAAGCAATTCAAAACCCAAGGGGCTAAAGAAAACGAGACAAGGAACGGTAAGGAAGAAAAAAACAGCCGGCCAGAGGAAAATCGTCTAGAGAGGAAGGAAAAAAACAAGACGGACCGGTTAAAATCGAAAGCGGCTTAAGGAGAGAAGCGGAATGATCATATGTACGATGACAACGGCGAGCCATCTGTACAGGGCCAAAGTCATGGCCAGGTCTGCGAAGAAGCATTATCCGACGGCCAAGGTAATCGTATGTCTGGTAGAGAGGGAGGTACATCCAGCCGCGCGGAATTCGCCTTATTTTGACCGTGTGGTACTGGCCAAGGACTTGGAGATCGTTCATTTCAAAGAATTGCTCCGGGAGAGGAGTATTCATGAGACAGCCTTTGTACTCAAGGGACATTTTATTCAATTTCTATTTCGAAGCTATCCTGATGAACATCAGCTGATGATGCTGGATACCGACATTCAGGTGCTGAGTCCGTTTGACGAGGTCCACGAGGCATGGAAGGCATACCCCATTGTCCTGACGCCGCACGAATTGGCGGATCAGAAGGCCGTCTATCTGTTTCACGGGATATTCAATATCGGATTTATCGCGTTAAGCAGGGCAAAGGAAACGGATCGATTTCTGGAATGGTGGATCAGCAGGGTGGACCGCTATTGCTTTGACCGCTGCTATTCTCTCGGACTTTTTTATGAGCAGAATTGGTTGAACTTGGCCCCTGCCTACTTTCGGGTTCATATCCTGCACCACCCCGGGTACAATGTCGCCTTCTGGAATTGGTCTGAGAGAGGGGATTCGATCGGTCTCACTCCGGGAGGAGAGTATACGGTAAAAGGGATGCCTATGCGTTTCTTTCACTTTTCGAACCTGACCGGTAAGCTGGCCAAAACGCTCAGGATGGAACTGCGTACCAAAAATAAAGCCATACGAATCCTGTATTATTCTTACTTAAGGGAGCTCAAGCGCATGGGGTGGAGCGATTGTGCGAGAATTACCTGGAGCTATGACAAGGGTGCAATAAGAGGTGGGACCCGATGATATTTGCGCTGCTAGCGCATCAAGATGAGCATGCTCTGGCCGCCCAGCTGGATAATATTCGTCATTTCAATCCCGATGCGCGGATTGTTCTCTACAATGGAGGCAACGATCCTGATTTTGCCCGGAAATTCAATATACCGATCTGCCCGTACAGCCGTCCCCTGAAGCACGGTAATTTGACACGTTATATGTGGGATATGATGAAATGGCTTGAGGAGACGAACGTAAAGTATGATTACCTGATTAATCTGGACCATGACGTACTGTTTTTGAAGCACGGATTCCATGCTTTTTTGGATGAGACCATGCGGGATTATGACTGCATGGGCTGGGATATGGTGACCAGCTGCAGCCGAAAGGATTCGGACTTGTCCTGCGTACAAACCATGTGGGACGAGTGGCATTTGTGGAAGCCGATTTTCCAAACCGATCATTTTATTCGGTTTTTGAATCCTACTCAGGTTTACCGGCATCAGCTCGTAAAGCATATGCTTGCCTCTGTCGACCATGCGGAGATGGAACGAAGGTTTGCGGCAACCCGAGTGTTTGCGCTCGAAGAAATGTTTTTCGTTACGCTGGCACTCGCCTGCGGGGGGAGGATTCGGGAATATCCGCGGGATGAGACATGGCACCGGGTTGCACGCTTTCAATGGCCGGGCATCAGTCGTCAGGAGGCTTATCAGGCCATGCATCACCCATATTATTACTGGGTTCACCCGGTGAAGGGGATGGAGCTGATCCGAATGCATCAGTGGTTAATGGCCGGGGCAAGCCGGCAGGAGGATATGCTGTCTTCTCCTGTGGCGCAGGACGCACCGGAACAGACGGCCACGGCGGAGAACCGGCGCATGAAGGGAAAGGAGCGCTTCAAGAATGAGCGGAGAAGGAAACGCCTAACAAAGCCTGCTGCCAAAAATAAGCGTAAAGCGGATGTAAAGGAAAGTAAAGGATACATGAAAAGAAAAATGCCTAGCGGCGGAAGGAAGGGAACGCAGCCTCTGCTTCACGAAAAAATCCACGCTTCCGGAAGGATGCGAAAAAGGTCGAGGAGGGGCAAAGGGAGCGATGCGAGGAAACAGAAAGCCGGCAGATGACCGTTTGGCTTTTACAGCTAAGACCGACAAGACATGCCGAAGGCTCGCTTGCCGGTCTTATTGCGCAGCCTTCTTAGAGGCTGCCGGAGGTTTATAGTGAACGCAGAGAAGCCTTACACGAACCATGGCATTCACCCATTAGCGTACGAAAGGCTCCTGATGAGCAGGATCCTAATCAGCTTTGGGACGCTTCCTCAATCCAATCGCTAAGCCACTATGGTTTGCATTTTAAATTCTTCCACTTTAACAGCAGCCCTCCGTGGACAAACCCGCCCCCAAAGCCGTACATCAGCACCGTATCGCCTTCTTTCAGCAAGCCCGTTTTGACCCCTTGGTCCAGAGCAAGGGGAATGGTGGCTGCCGATGTGTTGCCGAAATGCTCGATTGTATGCAGTGTTTTTTCCAGCGGTATTCATGTCCTTGCGCACACGGATTCGATGATGCGCAGATTCGCGCTGTGGGGTACAAACCAGTCCACATCGCTCGTGGAGAGACCGGCTTTCTCAAGCAGCTCGAATACCCCTTTGGGAACGGTCTGAACCGCGAATCTGTATACTTCGCGGCCGTTTTGCACGAGCTTGCCGCTGCCGTTTACGGGTGCAGCATTCAAGGAGGATGCTGTTAAAGCGCGGTACAAGTGCGGGCCCCCGGTGCCGTCTGAACCGAAGGTGGAGGCGAGGAACATGGCATCCTCTCCCCCGGCATCGCGTTCCAGCAGCACGGCCCCCGCCGCGTCGCCGAACAAAATGCACGTGGTACGGTCCGTGTAGTCGGTAATTTTGGATAAGGCGTCGGCACCGATGACCAGCGCCTTACGGTGCAGCCCGGAAGCAAGCATGCCGCCCGCCACATGCAGACCGTGTACAAAACCGGCGCAAGCGGCGCTCAGATCAAGCGTAAGCGTCTTTGGGATGCCAAAGTGCGCTTGAACTAAGCTGGCGGTAGAAGGAAAAGCGAAGTCGGGGGTGCTGGTGCTGACGATAAGCAGATCTACGTCATCCAATGAGGTATCGTATCGTTTGACGAGATCCTGAACCGCTTTGATACAGAGATGGCTGGTATACTCTTCCGGAGCACTGATCCGCCTTTCGCGGATGCCGGTACGCTGAACAATCCATTCGTCGTTGGTTTCCACTATCCGTTCAAGGTCTGCGTTGGTAAGCCGGTGTTCGGGCGTGTAGCTGCCGATGGACGTAATTTTTGAAACGAATTGATTCATGGCGGTTTCACCTCAATTTATTTTATGCACTGTGAAAAATTTTTTATGACCTGATATTAGTACTAGGTGCTAAAAATATCATACATTGATTTCCTGGCTCTGTCAATTTTCAATATTCCCAATACAATAGGCATAAATTGGGTGGAAGCTTTTCCTAAAGTGACCATAAAAAATACAGGCTCTCCCAATGGCAGTCTGTTCATAATGGTTTCGTATAAGGCAGCGTCTTTTTCCATTGTAAAGTATAAAGGAATGACATCCGGGAATGGATACTTCATCGTACAGCAGCCGCCGGTTGTCTGTAATCAATCGCCGCCGCTACCGTATAATTTGAAGACCATTTTGTTAGGAAGGGTAATTACTATATGTTTTCAGCATCTGTATAAAGTTTTGGTCAAACAGGGAATAATCCTCCGGTAATTTGGGAAATAACTTTTGCAGCATATTCCGATAATCAAGCGAATCAAAAGGGGTAGACAGTTCATAAAGCTGTTCGCTGATTAACGGTGAGGTTGTTCCTTCATTTATGCCAATATTTTTTAATGTTCCTTTATTTTTTGAGTGTAAAATATTCTCATAAATATTGAATAAACGGTTAATCATCTTTTCAATCCGCCATTGGTTTAACCCGAATTCCCTGCCATTTTTACTAAGCGTATCCCTCAAGGTCGCATTTTCCATCATTTCTTTAATATTTCGATACAGCGATTCGTTGTTGCCTGCCTTGGCGACTAATCCGGTTACTTGATGACGCACCATCTCCGGTAATCCGCCTGCATCCGTTACAATGACCGGCTTACCGGCTAATTGTGCTTCCATTACGGCAAAAGGGAGATTGTCTTGAATGCTCGGAAGGACACAAATATCAACCAGCCCAAGCAAAGCGGGGACGTTATTTTGTTTGCCCATAAACAGTACATGCTGCTCAAGATTCAATTTTTTTGTTTGTTGTTCCAATTCCTCGCGCAGCATACCGTCACCGATTAACCAGCATACCCAATCGCTGCGTTCCTGCTTCAATTGAGCCAAAGCTTCTAACAAATATTTATGCCCTTTTTCTGCAGAAAGACGTGCTGCACAGGCAATGATCTTTTTATTGGGTGGCGGGCCAAGTAACGAATCTTGATTCATTCTTGTTGTAAATGCTTCAATGTCAATTCCGTACGGGACCACCCCGATCATGTCTATCGGCATATTGTACTCCTCGACCAGCATTTTTTTAAGCCAGTTTGAAGGAACGATAATGTAATCGCTGGAAACGGATCCGCAATAATCACGATAACGGGCATAATGCCAACGGATGGAATTTTTTTCTCTAATTTCACCTTTCAGGAATTGTTCATGGGCGTAAGCTCCATGAATGGTGGCGATGAGTGGCGTTTGTTTCGGTTTCACGCGTAACATAGCCCGAGTAGATATGACGTCCTGGGTATGAATCAAATCGTATTTTTCTAGGTCGAAGCATACTGCCGCTAGTTCAAAGCTGATCCGTTCGTATTCATAATCTTTAACAAGAGGGTCCAGCCCCGGAAAGTAATGATCATACAGCGGATTGAACATTTCTTGCACCTGATATTTGACTTTGTATTTCATAAGATAATTTCCGTTATTGATGATATAGTATTTTAAAACATCGGGATGATGGGTAAAAATATCGACTTCATGTCCCTCGCGGTCCAAGGCTTGTTTAAGCTCCTTAACATAAGGCCATAACCCGGCTGTAGACGGAAGATAAAAGTAACACGCCAATAATATTTTCATGATGTCCCCCTTTCTGAATCGATCACTTTTACTGATGATTCGAACTCTTGTACCAAGTAATCGTTTTTAACAAACCTTGTTCGATAGTAACCTCCGGACTGTAGCCAAGCATCAATTCGGCCTTGCTGATATCGGGCAGCCGATTTTTCATATCCTCATAACCAGACCCATAGGCCAATTCATAGGGAAGATGAACAATGGAAGATGAAGAGCCGGCCAATTCCTTTATTTTGTATGCCAAATCATTAATCGTTATACGATAGGTGGTTCCTATATTGAAAACATGCTTGTCAAATGACGGGTCCATACATGGAATGATTCCATTAATCGCATCATCAATATAAGTAAAACAACGCGATTGCTCACCGTTTCCATAAACCGTGATGTCTTTATTGTTTAAGGCGGCCAAGATAAATTTTGGTATAACGCCTCCGTACTGTGTTGAGGTTTGACGTGGTCCGTAAGTATTAAAGAAACGTATGATAGTGATCGGCAAGCCTTTGTCGGCATAAGCAAAGCACATATGCTCATCGAGCGCTTTAGCTGTAGCATAGCACCACCGATGAATTTGAGGCGGCCCGAGGACACGGTCGGATTCCTCAGTAAAGGGGAGAGTTGTGTTTTTACCATAAATTTCTGATGTGGAGGCGAAAACGACTTTAATATGCTTCTCCCAAGCCAGCTCCAAAACGTTTCTAGTTCCGTCAATATTGCCTTCAATGACTTTAAGCGGATTTTCAACGGTATTTTTCACTCCGAGCACTGCCGCCAGATGGTATACTACTTGGCAATGCTCCAGTAAGGATTTGAGCAAAGGGCGGTCCAGGATAGTACACTGAACAAAACGAAAGCGTGGATGCTTTTCAAGTTCGGCAATGTGTGTTTTTTTTCCGTTGGACAAGTCATCAAGCACAACCACTTCATGTCCGGCTTGTAGCAGTGCTTCAGACAAATGCGAGCCGATGAATCCAGCGCCTCCCGTAACAACAATTCTCATGGTTCTCCTCCTCCCAAAAAGTATACTTTTGCCTTGCCTTGATGTCTGTATACGGTATGACGCGTGTCAAAAACCAGCGAAGCATGCTCTAAAATTTGTCGAACCGGTAAGGAGGAATGGTTCGTTAAAATGATCAGGCAGTCGCTTTCTGCGAGCACTGCATCTGTTAATAGAACACTGTGCAACGGTTCATGATCAATCGTAATGGCAGGAATATAAGGATCATGATATGAAACATTCGCACCCGCTTGCTTCAATTCACGAATGACTGTAAGGGCTGCAGAATCTCTAGTGTCGGCGATATCTCCTTTGTAGGTTACACCGTAGATTAATATATTGGCTCCTTTTAACGGCTTTTTGCTAACGAGAAGCTGTTCAGTCCGGCTGACGATATACTTCACGATCTTGAGATTCATTACATCTGAGAGTTCAATAAATTTGCTGATGTTATGATTTTGTTTTGCCTTCCATTGGAAATACATCGGGTCAACGGGAATGCAATGTCCACCAATCCCAGGCCCTGGATAAAATGCTTGGAATCCATAAGGCTTCGTATTAGCGGCCTGAATCGCCTCCCAAATGTCCAGATGGAGATGATCGCATAAAATAGCCATTTCGTTAATGAAGGATATATTGATAAAACGGTAACTGTTTTCTAATATTTTCGCCATTTCAGCCATTTCCGTAGAGGAGACAAGAACAACGTGCTTATAGATCCTGCTGTAGAGCTCTGAAGCTCTCTCTTGGCAGGCTTGGGTTATACCGCTTAATAACTTTGGGATTTCATCAATGGAATAAGATTTATTCCCAGGATCAATTCGTTCCGGGGAATAAGCTAAATTGAAATGAATTCCAACCTTTAGACCACTTTGTTCCAAAATAGGCAGGAGCACTTCTCTGGTGGTTCCCGGATAGGTGGTGCTTTCCAATACGACCAAATGATGGTTTTGCAGAATTTGGCTGATTTGCTTTCCTGCACATTGAATAAAGGAAAGATCCGGTATTCCTTGTTCTGTTAACGGTGTCGGAACACAAATAACGATGGATTCCACCTGCTTCAATGTATTGAAATCATCGTTAGCTTTGAAGTGATTGGAAGAAGTAACCGACCGGATTCTGTCATCCTCAATATCTTTGATATAACTGATGCCTTGATCCAATTTATTAAGCTTTTGCAGATCGGAATCTATTCCTGTAACATTGAAGCCCTTCTCTGCCAACATGATGGCAAGCGGAAGCCCGACGTATCCCAATCCTATAATCCCTATTCTATTTTTTGGGGTTTGCATCCTATGGTTCATCCCTTTCTAGAATCATTTCAAACTCAATCTATTCCAGAAAGCAAGAATTGGAATGGACGAACTTCCATTTAGTATAAAAATCAATCTCATTACTCATCACTTTCTGATAGCTGCTTAAGTTTTTTCACTTCTGCTTGCAAATCATATACAATTTCCAGCGATTTAATGGCTTTGACACGTTTGGAAGGAAAACATGGTAGAATAATCGTCAGCGGAACGGTTTACGTACTGCGGGATGGGGAATTCTTGACAATATACAGCAATAGAAGGTGAGCTTATGAAGCCTCGTTATTATACGATCGGTATGGCCGGACATATCGATCATGGCAAGACAACCTTAACCAAAGCTCTAACCCATGTGGATACCGATCGTTTAAAGGAAGAGAAGGAGCGTCAAATTTCGATCGAGCTCGGCTATGCGCCTTTTCCGCTGGATGAATATCAGACCTCGATTGTTGATGTGCCGGGTCACGAAAGGTTTATTCGCCAGATGATCGCCGGCGTTGCCGGGATTGATCTGGTTATTTTGGTTATTGCGGCCGATGAAGGCGTCATGCCGCAAACCAGAGAGCATATCGAGATCTTATCGTTCTTAGGGATTCAGTATGGCATTATTGCCGTTACGAAAGCGGACCGTGTGGAGCCGGACTTCATTGAATTCATCGAAGAAGATATTCAATCCGCCGTAAAGGATACGGTATTTGAAAAAGCCGACATCGTATTTGTGGACAGCATATCCAAAACCGGCTTCCCGAAGCTCATTTCTACAATCAAACAAAATTTGAGCAGGATTCCCGAGCGGAATGCAGCGGGGGCTTTTCGTCTTCCGATTGATCAAGTCTTTACCGTCCAGGGACAAGGGACGGTTGTCCGCGGCACGATTTATGAAGGGACCGTGGAAACAGGCGATGCGTTGACGCTTCTTCCGTACAAAACGAATGTAAAAGCAAGGAAATTACAAGTACATCATCAGGATAAGGACATGGCCACCGCGGGTCAGCGGGTAGCGATTAATCTGAGCGGTCTGCAAAGAGAAGAAGTCAAGCGGGGAGATGTCCTGGTCGCAGCAGGCGATTTTTCGATGAGCAGCACGCTGGATATTATGCTTACAACGGTTCACGATTTGCAGTTTCCGCTAAAGCAGCGTGCGCCGATCCGATTTCATTCCGGTACCGCTGAAGTCATGGGGGAAATTATTTTCTTTGACCGCAAAGAATTGAAAAAGAATGAAGAAGTGCTCTGCCAGATTCGTTTAGACGAGCCGGTAGCGGTCAAGCGCGGCGATCGTTACGTTATTCGTCGGCCTACACCTGTTGAAACGATTGGCGGAGGATGGGTCATTGATCCGTTCGGCGAGAAGTACCGTTTTGGGGAAAAGGCCATTTGGAAGCTGCAGCAAAAAAAAGAAGGAAGCCCGGAACAGCGGCTGCTGGATGCATTTCATACCCATCCATTGGCAGCAAGAAGCGAGCTGCTCAAAATGACCTCGATGCCGGTAGAAACCCTCGAAGAACTATTGGCCCGCTTGCTGAGTGAAAGCCTGATCGTTCAGATGGCTGCTGATTCGTTTACGTCCAGCGTCATCTGCGAGGAGGTCGGAAGCCGGATTGTTGAGCTTTTACAGCAATATCACGAGACATATTCCATGCGAACGGGAATGAATAAAGCCGAATGCATTCAAGCCCTGGATAAGAAGATACCGGCCAAGCTGACGGAAATGGTGATCGACAGGAAATTGAAGCAAGGAACATTAGGCAAAAATAAACAATACCTTTTCCTCCCCGGATTTACGCCTCACTTTCCAAGCTCGTGGAAGCAGCGGCTGGACAGGGCTTTTGTCCGGTTGTATCAAGATGAATTGGGTGTTCTTCCTTGGAATGACTATCTGGCCGGTGAAAAAATTCCAGAGCCATTGTATACGGAAGTGAAGCATTTCCTGCTTCAAAATCAATTCGCTTATCCGTTGGACGAAAAGCATCTGATTCATGGCGACGTTTTTGCAAGTAAACTCCGAAAGCTCTATCAAGAGACAGATGGTCAGCCTTTCAGCGTTCAAGAAGCGAAGGCCGTGATCGAGGCGTCGAGAAAGAATCTGATTTTG
Source organism: Paenibacillus sp. F024 (assembly GCF_057814255.1). Lineage (NCBI taxonomy): Bacteria > Bacillati > Bacillota > Bacilli > Caryophanales > Paenibacillaceae > Paenibacillus > Paenibacillus sp. F024. The sequence goes on along the minus strand of NZ_JBVASZ010000012.1, from coordinate 1,841 downwards.
TTTTTGGAACTGCTTGATCAATTGAAGATCACGCAAAGAACGGAAGAAAAGCGGAACTGGGCCAAAGAATCAAGCTATTTGTCGGGTTTTTAGCTTGTTCTTAGCTGCTTCTGCGGCTTTGGGAGCCAGCGGTGATTTTGCAGAGCTTTCATTTTGTGATAACATTTCTATATGTAAACAAGCTTACATTGTTTACGATGCTTCTAACGTATTATACTTGGGGAAGAAAGGGCGGTGGTGTCCGATGGCACAAGGCGAAATCATTAAATTGACGCACTTATCCAGCAAAGGTGGCTGAGGCTGCAAGATCGGTCCGGAGGACCTGACGCAAGTTTTGCGTCATTTACCCAAAAATGTTCCAGATCCTAACCTGCTCGTTGGAATCGATACTTCGGATGATGCAGGTGTTTATAAGATTTCTGAAGACACGGCATTAATTCAAACGGTCGATTATTTTACACCGATCGTGGATGATCCGAGAATGTTCGGACAGATTGCCGCTGCCAATGCGCTTAGCGATGTGTATGCGATGGGAGGCAAACCGCTCACCGTATTGAATATCGTGGGCTTTCCGGTGAAGAAGCTGGATATGTCCGTTCTTGCGGATATTTTGCGCGGAGCAAGCGAGAAGGTGCAGGAGTCCGGTGCCGTTCTTGTCGGAGGACATTCCATTGACGATCAAGAGCCGAAATTCGGTATGGCGGTAACAGGCACCATCCATCCTGACAAGGTATGGACCAATAGCGGAGCAAAACCCGGGGACGCTTTGATCTTAACCAAGCCGATCGGTGTCGGTATTCAAACGACGGCGATCAAAAAGGATGCACTGACCGACGAGCAATTGAATCGTGTCATGCAGACGATGGCGACGTTGAACAAGACGGCTTCCGAGATTTTGCACGAATTTAACGTTCATGCATGCACGGATGTTACGGGCTTCGGGCTGCTGGGCCATGCCAAGGAAATGGCTGTCGGAGCCGGTGTCGGATTGGAGATCCTATCCGGTATTGTTCCTGTTTTGGAGGGCACGCGGAAATTGGCCGAGGACGGCTTCGTTCCCGGCGGCTCCAAGTCCAATCACAGATGGCTGCAGGAGAATGTAGAGTATGCTGAGACCGTCGATGAAATCACGCAGCTGATTCTTTGCGACGCGGTGACATCCGGCGGCTTGCTTGTGGCTTTACCCGAAGAGCAGGCAGATCAGGCTGTACAAAGACTGCGCGAAGCCGGAGTCGAGTATGCCGCGCGAATCGGTAAGGTTGTAAATGAGCATCCGAATCTCATTCATGTGAGTTAATGCAAAAAAAGATTCCTGTCGGTTAACCGACAGGAATCTTTTTTTATTCATTTGGCGTGCCCAGCTAAGCACGCATCTTCTAGCCGGTGAAAGTCCGGTCGCGGGAGGAGCCAAGTCCCCGCGTAGCTAGGATACTTGCGTATGGCGAAATCTGTGCGTAAAAGCGTATCGACGAAAGTACCTGTCGGAGACAGGGCGAGCGACATACCAGGCCGTAACATAAAGTGAATCCTGCCGCGTCGTCAAAAAGGCCTCGCAAGAGGGAAAAGAGGAAGCCGAGTCCCGCGAATGTGGACGAAGGCCATGGAAACTGTCATGAACTTGGAGCGACAGTGAAGAATCCTCCGGCGTATGGGGATCGGCATGGCATGAAAGAGGATGCAGTGAACTGGGGAGACCCTCCCCTGCACGAGAAGTTTTTTTTTTTCGTAGCAAGATGCTTTATAAGCTAATAAGCGAAGTGAGTCATCTGCAGGAAGGGAGTCCGAGGGGCGAATAGTACCGGAGAACGCAGAACAACACAACCTGCGGGAGGGAAGGCGCC